>JAZNUF010000244.1:0-13525 GCA_045592185.1 Candidatus Flemingiibacterium sp. | reverse complement strand
GGCCTCTTCCGTGATACGGCCGTCACGGATTCCCTCCAGAATATACTGGCTGCCCAGATTGCTGGTGAGTATGATGATGGTGTTTTTAAAATCCACCGTACGTCCCTGACTGTCGGTAACTCGCCCATCGTCAAGAATTTGCAGAAGAATATTGAACACATCCGGGTGTGCCTTTTCCACCTCATCAAAGAGAATTACGGAGTAAGGTCTGCGGCGGACAGCCTCGGTAAGCTGTCCCCCCTCGTCATATCCCACATATCCGGGAGGTGCGCCGATAAGTCTTGAAACGCAGAATTTTTCCATATATTCGGTCATATCAATGCGAACCATATTGTGCTCATCATCAAAAAGGCACTGTGCAAGAGTCTTTGCAAGCTCGGTTTTGCCAACACCCGTAGGGCCTAAGAACATAAAGCTTCCAATAGGACGGTTAGGGTCGGAAATTCCTGCGCGGCTCCGCTGAATCGCCTCAGAAACCAGCCGTACTGCCTCCTCCTGACCAATTACGCGGCGGTGAATCACCTCGTCAAGGCGAAGTAGCTTCTCTCGTTCTCCCTCTACTAATTTTGCTACCGGAATACCTGTACGTTTTGCCACAACTGCGGCAATTTGCTCTTCCCCCACGGTATCGTGTACCATGGTGTTTTCGCTCTGGGATTCAGACTTTGCCACCGCTTCTTCAAGCTTTTTTTGCAGGGCAGGCATATCGGAATACTTCAGCTTCGCCGCCTTTTCATATTCCAGCTTCAACTGCGCCTGCTCTATTTCTCCACTCATGGCTTCGATTTGGGATTTTAATTTCTTCACCTCATCCACCGAGCTCTTCTCCGCCTCCCAACGGGATTTAAGCTCGTTATACCGTTCCTTTTCGGCGGCAAGCTCCGCGGAAAGCTTCGACAATCGTTCAACACTTAACTTGTCACTTTCTTTTTTAAGGGCCATTTCTTCGATTTCAAGCTGCATGATTTTTCTTCGAATATCATCAATTTCTGCAGGCATGGAATCCATCTCGGTACGTATCATGGCGCAGGCCTCATCCACAAGGTCGATGGCTTTGTCCGGCAGAAATCGGTCGGTAATATAGCGGTTTGACAAGGTAGCCGCCGCAACAATCGCGTTGTCATGTATGCGTACGCCGTGAAAAATCTCATAACGCTCCTTGAGTCCTCGCAGAATGGAAATCGTGTCTTCCACCGTGGGCTCATCCGCAAGAACGGGTTGAAATCTTCTTTCAAGCGCGGCGTCCTTTTCAATATATTTTCGGTACTCATCAAGAGTTGTGGCACCGATGCAGTGGAGCTCTCCTCTGGCAAGCATAGGCTTTAAAAGATTACCGGCGTCCATTGCGCCCTCGGTTTTACCTGCTCCTACTATAGTGTGAAGCTCATCTATAAAAAGAATTATTTTTCCCTCGGAGTTTTTGACCTCCTCAAGAACCGCCTTAAGGCGTTCTTCAAATTCTCCGCGGTATTTTGCACCCGCAATCAGCGCTCCCATATCAAGGGAAAATATGGTTTTTTCACGCAGTCCGTCAGGTACATCACCGCGGACAATACGCTGTGCAAGTCCCTCCACAATAGCCGTTTTTCCCACACCCGGCTCACCTATAAGTACGGGGTTGTTTTTTGTCTTTCTTGAAAGAATACGGATTACACTGCGAATTTCCGAATCTCTGCCGATAACAGGGTCAAGCTTCTGTTCTCTCGCCCTCTCTACCAAATCTGAGCCATACTTTTCTAATACGTCATAGGTATCTTCGGGATTATCACCACTTACAGGTACACGCTTCACCTTAGCAAGCTCCTTTTCAAAATTTGCCTTTGTAACCCCGTGTGAGCTCAACAAATCCCGTATGGAACGGCTTGCCCCTGCGAAAACGCCAAGCATTATGTGTTCTACCGAAATGTATTCATCCTTTGCGGATTTTGCCGCCTTTTCTGCATGGGCGATAATATCGTTGCACTCTCTTGAAAAATAAAGTTCTCCCCCGGTTACTTTCGGGAGCTTGTCAATCAGCTCATTAAGTTCAGACAAAAGCGAATCGCAATCTACTGACATCTTTTTAAGAAGCGATGATATCAGCCCTCCGTTTTGGTCAACAAGAGCATAGAGAATATGCTCCCCCTCGATTGCTTGATTTCCTGCTTCACTTGCTATATTCTGCGCCGAATTTAAAATTTCGATTGATTTTTGAGTAAATTTTTTTGAATTCATGATTTGCCTCCTCTCCTATATAATGATATTGTTCTCTGAAATATATTTATAATACGCCTCCGACATTCCGTTACTTGTTATGTTCCCTCCGATATACGCCTTCATCAGAGAGTCAAAAAGAGTAACATATTCGGAAATAGCCGAGGCAAGACTTTGCGTGCTTACATTATCTTTGCAAACAATGCTTCTTATAAATTTGTTTTCATAAAGCGCGTATTCCCGTCCCCCCCCAAGATACGCACTCTCCACATTGACAAAGGCAGAGAAAAAACGAGTCATAGCCTCTATCAGTGCAGAAGATTTTGTCCTCACCGCTACAACCAATTCACCGATTTTATCGCCTTTAGGGCTTCCATACAGCTCCACGTCATATCGTACAGTAGGGCGATATTTATATTCAAGGCAGGATTTCAGGGACATTGTAGGCATATTCGGCTCAAAAAAAGGGATAAGCTCACTTTCGGGGGACATAAGCCCGTATAGGGCCGAAAAAATATCGTTTATCTGCTGTTCGGGAGTTTTCACCCTCACCCTTTCGGCAAGAATTTGATTTACTAGATTGGAACGGTTTGTGCCCATTCTATGTGCGAGGATGTCGATTTCGCGGACTACCTCATCAGACAACATAAGACTATATAGCGTCTTTTTCATTTCTATAACCTCACCTTTGTTTTTTACATATATATTTTACGCCAACAAATATAATTTGTCAAGCGATTTATATAAATTTTAATACAAAGTTTAAAATTGCGCATAAAATCACACCCATTAAAACTGTTGAATTTTGTAATTAAATTTGCAAAAAGTCTTTCATTATTCATAATTTTGGTGTATAATAATAGGGTGAATATATTTTTTACGGAGGCTTTTTCAGCTATGGATAAAAAACTTACAAAACTAAACAGCTTCGCAGGTATCGAAGGGCCTGTTCTGACTATAGTTATGGACGGTATAGGTATAACATCAAAAAATGCAGCTAACGCAGTTGCCGCTGCATATACCCCCACTCTCGATATGCTGGCGGAAAAATATCCCCATGTAAATTTAAAGGCTCACGGCACTGCCGTAGGACTTCCCTCTGATGACGATATGGGCAACTCAGAGGTAGGACACAATGCCCTCGGTGCCGGTCAAGTTTTCGCGCAGGGTGCAAAGCTTGTATCACAGTCCATCGAATCGGGCAAAATGTTCGCATCTGAAACCTGGTGTGGGCTTGTTGCCAATGTAAAGGCTAATAACTCCACCCTCCATTTTCTCGGTCTGTTCTCCGATGGCAACGTACACTCTCACATCGACCATCTGAAGGCTATGCTTGTCCGTGCCAAAGAGGAAGGAATCGCACGTGTGCGCATCCACATCCTCATCGATGGACGAGATGTAGGTGAAACCTCTGCCCTTGAATACATCGAGCCCTTTGAAGAATTTATCGCAGGTCTTCGTGACTCAAGCTACGATATCAAAATCGCATCTGGCGGCGGACGTATGCAAATTACCATGGACCGCTATGAAGCCAACTGGGGCATGGTTGAGCTCGGTTGGAAAACCCACGTTCTTGGTGAAGGCAGACAGTTTACCTCCGCGGCTGAAGCGGTTAAGACCTACCGTCAAGAACTCAAGGTTATCGACCAGGACCTTCCGCCCTTCGTTATCGCAGAAAACGGCAAGCCAATAGGCACAATAAATGACGGTGACAGCGTAATTTTCTTCAACTTCCGCGGTGACCGTTCCATCGAAATTTCAAAGGCTTTTGACGATGCATCCCTTGACAAATTCGACCGCGTGAGATATCCTAATGTTGTTTATGCGGGTATGCTTGAATATGACGGCGACTTGCACATTCCGAAAAAATATCTTGTTTCTCCTCCCGAAATCACAGAAACCATGGGTGAATATCTGGCAGGTACGGGTATCTCTCAGCTGGCAATTTCCGAAACTCAGAAATACGGCCATGTAACCTACTTCTGGAACGGCAACAAATCCGGAAAATTCAGTGAAGAACTTGAAACCTACATTGAAATCCCCTCGGACGTAGTTCCCTTTGAACAGCGTCCGTGGATGAAGTGTGCCGAAATTACCGACAAGCTTATTGAGTGCCTCGAATCGGGAAAATACAAATATCTCCGCGTCAATTTCCCCAATGGCGATATGGTTGGACACACTGGCAATTTCCTCGCAACGCAGGTTTCTGTAGAAGCACTTGATTTGCAGCTTGCCCGAATCCTCGCAGTAGTTGACAAGCTCCACGGTGCTGCGCTTATTACCGCCGACCATGGAAACGCGGACGAAATGTATGAGCTTGACAAGAAAACCGGTGAACCTAAGAAAAACAAAGACGGTTCCCTCAAGGCAAAAACAAGCCATACGCTGAATCCCGTCCCCTGCTATGTTTACGACAATTTCTCCGCCGACAAATACACCGTAAAGACTGACGACGGCAGCTTCGGCTTGTCCTCCGTTGCCGCCACTATGGTAAATCTTCTCGGCTACAAAGCTCCCGCCGCTTGGGATGAAGGTATTATTGAAATCAAATAATTCAAAATTGGCAAGGGGAACTTTTCAAAAGGAAAGTTCCCCCTAATTTTTAATCCGCATTAACCAACTTTCATATCGCCGATCTCCACCCCTATTTCTCTGCCATCTGCGTGGGCAATGATAGAAATGGGCAAGAAGGTTGAAAGATCGATTACTACTTCCACTCGGTTGTCGCCCCCTACATAGACAGCACGCTCGCAGGAAATTCCGTCCACCGCTTCCCGTTCCGAGGAGTGGTAACTGTCTTCGGATATACAGAAAAGAGAAATTACCGAAGAGATTCCCTCAATCACCGCTTCCTCCTCCATGGGGATTTTTAGGCTTCCGGAAAAAATGTACATTTCCCCGCCGGTGAATTCAAAACCTATTCCCTCAATCATACTCCCTTCTGAAAAAATCAGCTTTCCCTGCCGCACAAGCATCTTTCCCGATTCATCATATTCGGGAGCCGCCAAAGTAAGCTCCGCAGGGAAGCTATCCCCGTCAACGGTGAATTCACCCTTAACATAAAGCTCCTTTTCCTGATATTCAAGTCTGTCATAGGAATCCACCCTTGCGCAAGCGGTGAGTGTGACAATA
Source organism: Candidatus Flemingiibacterium sp. (assembly GCA_045592185.1). GTDB lineage: Bacteria > Bacillota > Clostridia > Oscillospirales > CAG-272 > Flemingiibacterium. Next base: position 8,200 of record JAZNUF010000244.1, on the reverse strand, counting down.
ATCAGAATAATTACAGCAAAATAACGCATAAACGCCTCCGTAAGTATAATTATTAAATTATACTCGCGAAGGCGTTAAACTATTCTCTTTGAAAAGCGGCAGGATTGCAAAGGCGCAGAATCCTTCGAAGCTCATCATTCGTGTCAATTATAACAGCGCACTTTTTACCCTGCTTTGTATCCGGATAAACGCAAACAAAGCTGTTCTCACCGTCAGTAGAGCCCCCATAGTTTGACACCTCAGATACACCGCCGCCCTTTACCATAGCGACACGGCTCTCAGTATATTTCGCAATAAGGGTCATCTCGGGAATATAAATACGCTTTTTCACTCGCCTTGTCACACCGCCGTATATTGCCGCTACGGTCATTTCTCCTGCTTCCACAAGAATTTCATATTCCTTGTCTGTATATTTCCAAGTAACTTTAATGATAGCAAGCAAAATAAACGGAAGCATGATAACAAGTGCCAAAGCTCTGAAAAGCCCCCAAAATATAATCAAATATAAAAGTGTGAAAGCCGTATAAAGGCAAACAAGCCCTATTTGCGCGACCTTAAGCCTTGCGCCAGATTCGGGCACATAGCTGTATTCACAGAAGTTTTTATAATCGTTCATAGCGGTAAAATTTCTTTCTGAAAATTAATTACTGCACAAGTATATCACACAACTGACACCATTTCAAGTATAATTTCGTAAATTAATAGTAGAAAGAGTAATATTTTTTCAATATTTGTCTATTTGGCATCTTGAAATATTCTGTAAAATGGTGTATTATATATATGTGTACCTATTTATCTGCAAAAAGAAAGGACTAAAAAATGAAAGCTGTAATTACCGTAACAGGAAAGGATGCCATGGGCATCATCGCAAAGGTTTCAAATTGCTGTGCAGACCACGGCGCAAATATTGTTGATATTTCTCAGAGCGTGCTTAAGGATTATTTCGCTATGATTATGCTTGTTGATATCGACAAGCTCACCATCCATTTCACCGATTTTGTAGATAAACTGTCTGAACTCGGTAAGGGGGCAGGCCTTGTGATTCAGGCTATGCACGAGGATATTTTCAATTCCATGCACACAATATAATCCGCGCTTTACATTATATAAAGAAAGGTAACATCAATGCTCAATACAGCTGATATACTTGAAACAATAAGTATGATACGAGAGGAAAATCTCGACATACGCACTATAACAATGGGTATTTCCCTGCTTGACTGTGCTTCGGAGGACGAGGACAGATTTGCGGAGAAAATCTACGACAAAATCACAAAAACCGCCGAAAAGCTTGTTTCCACGGGAGAGTCCATCGAAAAGGAATACGGCATCCCGATTATTAACAAGAGAATCGCCACAACGCCTATTTCACTTTGTGGCGGACAGTTTTCTCCCGAGGGCTATATGAAAGCAGCCCGAGCACTTGACAAGGCGGCAAACGCCCTCGGAATAAACTTCATCGGAGGCTTCGGAGCCCTTGTACATAAGGGAATGACGAAGAAGGAGGAAACCTTCCTCTCAATCATACCGGAAGCTCTTGCAGAAACCAAATTTGTTTGTTCATCCGTAAATGTTGCCACCACCAAGGCGGGCATCAACATGGATGCAGTTGCAAAAATGGGCGAGATAATAAAACGTGCCGCATATTTAACCCGTGATGACGAATCTATCGGATGCGCCAAATTCGTGGTGTTCGCCAACGTACCCGAGGATAACCCCTTTATGGCAGGCGCATTCCACGGAGTAGGCGAGGGTGAAGCGGTAGTAAGCGTTGGTGTATCGGGTCCCGGCGTTGTGGCAAGTGCCATTAAACGTGCCGGCAACTGTGATTTTTCCTCTCTTGCGGACATTATCAAAAAGACTGCGTTTAAGATTACCCGTGTAGGTCAGCTGGTGGCTTTTGAAGCCTCAAAACGCCTTGGTGTTCCTTTCGGAATCGTTGACCTTTCTCTTGCACCCACCCCTGCCATCGGCGACTCGGTAGCGCACATTCTCGAAAATATGGGACTTGAGCGCTGCGGTGCTCACGGCACAACCGCTGCCCTCGCGCTTCTCAACGATGCCGTCAAAAAAGGCGGCGTAATGGCGTCAAGGCATGTGGGCGGTCTTTCCGGAGCATTTATCCCGGTATCGGAGGATGCGGGAATGATTGACGCTGTTAAATGCGGCGCACTTTCCATTGAAAAGCTTGAAGCGATGACTGCCGTTTGCTCGGTAGGACTTGACATGATTGTAATTCCCGGTGACACGCCTGCAGAGGTCATCAGCGGAATCATTGCGGACGAAATTTCTATCGGCGTTGCCAACACGAAGACTACGGCTGTCAGAGTTATCCCCGCCTATGGAAAAAAGGTCGGCGACATCGTAAACTTTGGCGGACTTCTCGGATATGCCCCCGTGATTAAGCTAAACGAAAATTCCCCCGCACAGTTTATTGCGCGCGGCGGACGTATCCCTGCACCTATTCACAGTCTTAAGAACTGATACTTGTTTAGGAAGTGAAAAAATGAAGCTTACAGAAATTTTCAGCCACAATAAACTCAATCTTTCCTTTGAGGTGTTCCCTCCGAAAAACGATACTGCCTTTGAATCAGTAAAAATCGCAACCGAGGAAATTGCAAAAATGCGCCCTTCTTTCATAAGCGTAACTTATGGTGCAGGCGGCGGAACAAGCCGCTATACCCTCGACATCGCGCGGAATATAAAAGACAGCTATAATGTCCCTACCCTTGCTCATCTGACCTGCGTTTCATCCACAAAAGAAACGGTGAAAGAAAGAATTGAGGACATGAAAGCCGCCGGCATCGAAAACGTAATGGCACTCAGAGGCGACCTCACCCCGGAGCTTGAAAATACCGACCGCAGCAAATGGGCATATACTCATGCGGTGGATTTGATTCACGACATTAAGGAATCAGGCGGCGATTTCTGTATAGGCGGTGCTTGTTACCCCGAGATTCATCCCGAAAGTGCTGACCAACGGGAAGATATAAAATATCTTAAAGAAAAGGTGGATGCGGGCTGTTCTTTCCTCACCACGCAGATGTTTTTCGATAACAATCTTCTCTACAACTTCCTTTACAAAATCCGCGAGGCAGACATAACCGTGCCTATTATCCCCGGTATCATGCCAATCACCAACGCAAATCAAGTGGAAAGAGCCATAAAACTCTCGGGCTCATTCATGCCCTACAGATTCAAGAGTATCGTTGACAAATTCGGCGAAAATCCCGATGCCATGAAGCAGGCAGGCATCGCCTATGCTACCGACCAGATTATCGACCTTTTCGCCAACGGTATTAAAAACGTCCATGTTTATTCCATGAACAAGCCCGATGTGGCAAAAAAAATCCTTGAAAACCTTTCGAATATTTTGGGTTAAGTTCTGCGAAAACAAACTATAAACAAAATGATACCGATTTCCAACAAAGCAAATTGGAAATCGGTATCATTTATTTTTTTATTTCATCGTTAATGCGAGAGCCCTCACATAGAAGCCTATACAACTCCGATTCATCCTCTTTTTTCATGGCATCTGCATATTTTAAAAGCTCGGCACAAAGATTTTCTATCTCTGAGGCGAGATTTTCACGGTTGTCCATAAATAATTCCGTCCACATTTTTGCATTAAGATGCGCCACACGGGTTATATCCTTGAAGCTTCCGGCAGAATACCCCTTATGCTCCGGTGCCGTGGGACTCTTTACATACGCGTTTGACAGCACGTGGGCAAGCTGAGAGGTATAAGCAATAATTTTGTCATGCTTTTCTGCGGTGGTTACAGTAACAGAAGCGCAACCTACCGATTTAAATAGCTTCACTGCAAAGTCCAACTTCGTGACATCAATATCAGCAGTAGGAACAAGGAGCATTGTTGCGTTTTTGAAAAGGCTTTCCTTTGAAGCCTCAAAGCCCGAATACTGTGTTCCTGCCATTGGGTGTCCGCCCATAAAGGTAAAGGAATATTTCTTCGCCGCCTCAAAGCCTGCGCGGCAAACACTTCCCTTAACTCCGCCGAGGTCAAAAACATATGTATCCCTTGCAAGCTCATGCCCATGAGTTTCGATAAATTCTACCGTTGCACGGGGATACGCGGCAAGAATTACCACATCAAAATCGGAAAGCTTTGGGAGAGTGTCACTGCCATCGTCCGCAGCACCCACTAAAATTGCCTTGCGTACAGCATTTATATTGGTATCAAACCCAAAAACATAATGGCTTGTGTAATATTTGAGTGCCTTCGCAAGCGATCCGCCCATCAATCCAAGACCGCATATCAGTATTTTCATTTTGTACGTCCTTTCGAAAATAATGTCCGCCGCCTCGCTCAAAACACGGGGGCACCTATCTGACTCTCGCAAGCCTGCTTTCCGCCGCCGCAAGAATCTCATCCCTTTCATTGTAGGGTACACGTTCTCCGTTTATTAACTGATAATTTTCATGCCCCTTGCCTGCAAAAAGTATGCAGTCACCGTCACGGGCATTGTCAATGGCATACCTCACCGCTTCACCTCGGTCAGCTATGGTGACATATGAGCAGGCAGTGTCAATGACGCTTTTCTCAATATCTGCAATAATTTCATCGGGATTTTCAAAATCGGGATTATCGCTGGTTATAATGCAAAAATCCGCCAGCCTTGCCGCTGCTTCCCCAAGCTCCTGGCGGCGGCCCTTGGTTCTTCCGCCCACTGAGCCGAACAGCACCACAAGACGCTTGGGGTCGTACTTTCGTATGGTTTCAAGGGCTGAACGTAAAGACAGCCCATTATGTGCATAGTCTATAATTGTAACCGCGTCAGGTAAAGCGTCCACAATTTCAAAGCGTCCCCTCACCGTTGCCGACAAAAGCGCATCGGCAATAACATTCGCAGGAATTTTCATCCTTTCTGCTACGGATATAGCAGCAAGAGCGTTATACACGTTAAATTCACCAGGCATACGAAGCTCGTATCTGTGTTCGCCAAGAAGTGTTCGGCATATGAACTCTATTCCGAAAACATTACCGTTTTTTATAATTTTGAGTTCCCGCGCCGAAACATCGTGGGAAATATCCTCAAAAGTGCCGTAGGTGGAATTAATAGAACGAGCAAATTTAAGCATATCGGTATAGTGCACGTCATCGGAATTTAAAATCCCGTACCTGCACTGTGAAAACATCTTAGCCTTACATTCCATATAATGCTCAAAGGTCGGATGCTCCACTCCGCCGATATGGTCGGGGGAAAGGTTTGTGAATACTCCGATATGGAAGCTTATCCCTGCAACCCGTTTCATGTATATAGCTTGGGAGGATACCTCCATAACCACGCAGGAAACGCCCTTCTTCACCATTTCCGCAAAGGTTTTGTGAAGCTCATAGCTTTCCGGAGTGGTATTTTTTGTGGGGAAATGCTCGCCGCAATATTCAATACCCGTAGTGCCTATATAGGCAGTATTGATACCGCCTGCGTTGAGAATTGAAGAAATCAGGGCGGCGGTAGTTGTTTTCCCTTTGGTGCCGGTTATTCCTATTACCATTAAAGACCGGGCAGGATATTCAAAAAACGCCGCGGATGCATATGCAAGCCCCTCTCGTGTGTTTTCAACAATAATTTGCATGGCATCGCCCGGAAGCTCAAGTGTTCGCTCTACCATAAAAATACGGCATCCACGCTCATAAGCAAGACTAGCAAAGGTGTGGCCATCACTGACCGCCCCCACAAGGCAGACAAACATAGTTCCGCTTACCGCTTGGCGCGAATCGTAAATTATATCCGTAATGTCTGTATCTTCAAAGGATTTTCCATCGGCAACGCAATATTGCAGGTCGCCAAGTATCTTAGATAATAGCATTAAAGGCAGACTCCTTTACTCATCGGTAGGCTGTTTCCCGCAAGCCAAAATGGTAGATATGGCAAGACAATACAGGGAATCCACATAGAAATCACCAAGCTTTGCATTTTTCTTAATGAGTGAAAGCTCTGTGCAGCCGAGAATTAAACGCTGGCATCCCAGCAAGCGCATATAGTCTGCTATTTCAAGGAAGCTTTCCATATCAACCGGCCGTCCTCGCTTCACCTGCTCGTATATGATTTCCATTACCCTCGCTTGTCTTTTTTCATCCGGTATAACACATTCAATACCATGGGTGGCACAGTATTTCTGATATGTACCGGACTGAACCGTTCCATCGGTGGCAAGAAGCCCAAATTTTACGATACCTCTTGCTTTAATATATTTCACCGATTCCTCAATTATGTTTAAAATAGGCACATTCACCGAGGCCGCAAGACTTTCGTAGAAATAATGGGCGGTATTACATGGGATTGCGATAACATCCGCGCCAAATTCCACCAATTTCTTCGCATCCGGAATCATCATATCAAGAGGATTATTTTGAGATTCTCCAACGATAAACGCAGTTCTGTCATGGGTAGTCGCACGGCTTGAGATAACGATATCTATATGGTCTTGGTCTTTCTCCGCCTTTGTCATTGCGGTAAGAAGCTCGTAAAAATATACCGTTGACATTGGTCCAAGTCCGCCGAGTATTCCTAAAAGCTTATTCTTTTCCATAATATTTCTTAAACTTTCCGTAATGATTGTATCCATGCATTATGAGAAAGAGCACACGTTTCAGATTCATAAAGGTGTCCGCCTTGTACCAAAGGGAGGCGTGGCTTTTCCCTGCCCTTGCAAGGGCTTTTGCACATGCTGTCATATTTTTGTCGCGGCAATATTTGTACACAACCCCCTTCGGAATACTGTGCCACAAAATCTCGTTGTCACAGTAATATGTGTCCCCAAGGTCACGATTAAGCACCAAATCATCAACTATATACCGCGCCACGTTGCATCCTGCGGAGGTAACGTAATTATTGCTTCTGCCAAGGCGAAGATTAATTTCAAAGGCACGGCAGCTGCCATCTCGGGAATCATATTTTATATCAAAATTGGAATAACCCACAAAGCCGATTTCTTCAAGGTACGCCTTGAATTTATCCATTAGCTCTCGGTCAAGCTCAGTGATAATCGCACAATGATTACCAAGCCCCTTAGGAGTGTGTTCCTCCAGCATGACATGACCGAGGCACATCATTTTAACCTTTTTATTCTTATCCGAATATGCTGTAAGTACACGCATATTGGAGTCATCACCGGGAATCATGTCCTGCAGAATAATTTTTTCGGGATATCCCGAAGCATAGATTCGGCGGATAATTATTTCCGCCTCTCCTGCGTTAGCGGCAGTGTAAACCTTTTTCATTCCCTCAAAGGGGTATTTCCAATAAACTGCACTGGCGGAAGGCTTGATTATAATGGGATAACTAAACCCAAGCGCCTCCTCGGAAACGCTTTTTTCAATGATGGTTTCGGGGGTGATAACGGCAGTCTTCGGGTACAAAATTCCGTGACGGTCGCAGTCCTCGTAAAAATTCGCCTTATATGCAAGTCTTTCAAACAAATCCTCGCCAATGTATGGAACAATATACCGAGGACGAAGTCTGTCACCGTGATGAATAAGCATATCCGCATAATCATCGGTACAGCCGAAAGCGATAAGTGTTGCGCCCTCATGATTTTTAGCAAAATCAAGAAGGGTTTCCACCATAACATCCGGATCGTCAAGCTTTTCCACAGCGGTAAATCTTATGATTCGTGTGTAGCTTGATGCTCCGATAGCGTATCTTCCGAAAGCGTAAGATTTAACGCCGTATTCCTCATGAAATGCACGCGCCACATTGTAGCAGTTCAAATCCGCACCTAAAAGTACGGGAATTATGTTGCTGTTTTCCATTTTTATCTCCAAACTAATGTCACCAAATTATTCAGCCACAAAAAATCTTCTGTACCAAACAAGAAAAACATAAACCGTCCAGATTTTCCGTCCATTGTTGGCTCTGCCGCTTTTGTGCTCGTCAAGTAGCTCTACGAGAATCTCAGTATCGAAAAATTCCGCAGCCTCAGCTGACGTAAATTCTCCTTTTACAAGCTCGTAATACCTATCCTCACAAAGCCAATGGCGAATAGGTACGGGAAATCCCATCTTTTTGCGGTCTGCCCATTCATCGGGTAGGGTTTTATTAGCCGCCTTGCGGAAAATATATTTTGTGTTCTTGCCGTTAATTTTATATTCATGAGGCAAAACCTGCGCCATCTCCATAACCTTTTTGTCAAGGAAAGGCACACGAAGCTCAAGAGAATGAGCCATGCTCATCTT
>JAZNUF010000243.1:0-1643 GCA_045592185.1 Candidatus Flemingiibacterium sp. | reverse complement strand
GGAATCTTCTGACGGATAACGTAGGGCACGCCTGCTTTAAGCTTTTCATCAATTTCTTCCTGTGAAAGATTGCGGCAGTGTCTGTCATACATCGGGCTTACGCCGCTTGCTTCCTGAACAGCTTTAAGCTCGGTGAGTCTGTCCTTGTCGCAGAAGCAATAGTATGCCTCGCCCTTCTTGACAAGCTCCTCAGCGTACTGCTTGAAAAGTCCCATTCTTTCCGACTGGATGTAAGGTCCGACAGGTCCGCCGACGTCGGGACCTTCGTCCCAGTTGAGTCCTACCGTTCTTAAAGTGCGGTAGATAATATCAACTGCGCCCTCAACGTATCTTTCCTGGTCGGTATCCTCGATTCTCAAAATAAACTTACCGTTGCCCTTTTTAGCAATAAGGTAGGTATAAAGCGCGGTTCTAAGGTTACCGATGTGCATATATCCCGTGGGGGAAGGCGCAAATCTTGTTCTTATTTCCATTACAAGTCACTTTCCTTTCTTCTTTTAATGTCATTAAGGATTGTCTGTTTAAGCTCGTCGAGCGTATCGAATTTTTGCTCACTCCTGAAATATTCCAAAAATTCCACACGCGCGGTCTTGCCGTAAACCTCGTTATCAAAATCGAAAACGTGCGTTTCGATTACTATACCGTTTGTGTTATCAACCGTCGGCTTCGTGCCTATATTGGTTATGCTTTTGTATAATTTATTATCAATTATACAGTTTGTAGAATAAACTCCGATTTTCGGAAGGACTTTTTCGCTGTCAGGCTTCATATTAAGCGTCTTGATTCCCATTCCGGTGCCGATGTGATTGCCGTGAATGACCTCGCCCGAAATCGAATAAGCTCTGCCCAAAAGCTCGTTTGCTTTTTTTATCTCACCCGATTCCAAAAGCCCTCTTATCCTCGTCGTGCTTATCGCTTCGCCGCCGTCGGTAAGAGTTTTAACGCTTATAAAGCGAACGCCTTCATGCTCACACATTTTTTCAAGCTCCCCGGTGCCTGCGCTTGCGCCCTTGCCGAAGCGGTAATTCTCTCCGCAGATGATAATATCCGCGCCAAGCTCATCAACCAAAACCTCTGAAAAGAATTCCTTTGGCGAAAGTCCTTTAACCGAGGAAAAGTCAACCGATACGACCTCGTCGGCTCCGCCTTTGATAAGAAGCTCGTTCTTCTCCGCGTCAGTACACAGATGCTTTCTTTCGCCCTTGGTTATAACCGTTTCGGAGCGAAACGTATAAACGCATTTCACGTCTGCGCCGGATGACGCAAGCTCATAAAGTGCTATGCCGTGCCCCTTGTGAACGCCGTCAAAAACACCAAGAAGTACCGCCCTTGTCATGTGAGAAGCTCCTTTCCAAAAACTCACCAGAAGTTTTTATATATTCTTAAAATATTCTCGCCGTCTTTTATCTCGGCAAGTCCCAAAAACTCATCGCCGTATACTCTATAGAGTCCCGAATCTTTAGCGCCTGCAACCTTTGATGACTGAAGCTTTATGCCGTTTTTATACATCGCCGTCTGCTTTTCGCTTAGTTTTATCTTTGGATATTTAGCAAAGCACTCGTCAATGGGTCTTATGATGCTGTCAATATTGCCGTCCTTGGCAACACTCTCTATCTCGTCAAGTGTCAGGCACTCGTCAAGGC
>JAZNUF010000242.1:0-13889 GCA_045592185.1 Candidatus Flemingiibacterium sp. | reverse complement strand
GACAATTTCTTCGTTAAGCTTTGTAAGCTCACGGCAGAGTGCAATTTTACGGTCACCAAAGGCCTCGTATAAATCCGCAAGAGTAGCCTTAAGCTTGTGCGGCGCTTCGTAAAATATAAGGGTGCGGCGGTCATTTTTAATTTCCGCAAGACGCCCTTTTCTCTCCCCCTTATTGGTGGAAAGGAAGCCCTCAAAGGAAAATCTTGCCGTAAACAGTCCCGATAGAGTAAGTGCAGTCATCGCCGCACAGGGTCCTGGGACGGCAGTTACTGGAATTCCCCTTTCGGCGCATAGTCTGACTAAATCCTCGCCCGGGTCACTGATGGCAGGCATACCCGCATCGGTCACAAGCGCGCAGGATTCTCCCATCAAAAGTCGGTCGCAAATAATCTCTCCCCGTTCCCTTTTGTTGTGTTCATAGTAGCTCACAAGCGGTTTTTTTATACCGAAAATGGACAAAAGCTTTGCGGAATTTCTCGTATCCTCCGCCGCTACAAAATCCACCTCCGACAGCACCTTTTTGGCTCTTTCCGACATATCGGAAAGATTTCCTATGGGAGTGGTTACAAGGTAGAGCGTTCCGCCCATCACTTTGTTTTTTTCATTCTCGTCTGTATAATAAACATCAGGGTCTTTGGTAAGACTCATCGAACTCTCCCCTTTCATAGATTCTGTCAAGCGCCTCTGTATACACGTTGCCCTGCTTGTACATTATAAGGGGCGGCGTTACATAAGAGCCTGCGGAAGCATACTTTTTCGCCTCGCACAATAATAGGCAAGGAGGCAAATCCTCTCGGGAATGAACAAAAGTAAGACGTTTCGGCTCAAGCTTCGCCTCAACAAGGGCAGAAATAAGCTCGCTCACTCTGTCCGGACGCCAAACCACGTAAAACAGTCCGCCATGCTTCAAAATCCGACCGGCCGCGGCACAAAAATCAAAAATTCCACCGGCTGTTTCGTGGCGCGCCATATTTTTGCGTTCACTGTCATTAGCCTTCCCCGCACACTTCATGTAAGGGGGATTCGAAACTACAATATCCACCGTATCGGGAAAAGATGACGCATCCAAATCCCGAACATCCGAGCTATACACCGACAGCTTGTCCGAAAAACCGTTATGCTCGGCGTTGCGTGAAATAAGCTCGAAAAAATCCTCCTGAAGCTCCACGGCGTATGCCCTCGAGATTTTTTTCTGTCCGAGAAGCAAAAGTGGGATAACGCCCGTCCCGCTTCCAAGGTCTGCACAGATGGATTTTCCGCTTCTTCGCACATAGGCGGCAAGAAGGTAGGCATCCGTCCCAAAAGTAAGTCCGTCTTGCTTTTGTATAAGCTCCAGCCCGTGATTGATTCTTATTAAATTTTCATCACTTTTCAAAATCATAAATCAAAAAAGGCATCCGTGGGATGCCGGCATATAGTGTTGATTCTTCGTATATTCATTTCGGGCGCACATAAGTGCGCCCTACATCAATATCATGATTTAATTGGCCTTTTCAAAGGCATCTCTGTCAGGGACGATAACCTTTTTGATGTCAGCCCCTACCGCGCGAAGCTTGCCGACAATATCATCATAGCCTCGCTCAATATAGTGAATATCCTCTATTTCTGTTCTGCCACTCACGCTGAGTCCGGCAATTACCATCGCAACCCCCGCACGCAGGTCTACCGCCTTTACCGGTGCCGCCGACAAGGGCTTTCCGCCCTCGATAATCGCCGTTGAACCGTCAACCTTGATGATAGCACCCATTCTCTTGAGCTCTTCAACGTATCTGAAGCGATTGTTGAAGATACTCTCGGTCAAGAAGGAGACTCCGTTTGCAAGGCAAAGAAGTGCACCAAACTGCGGATTCATGTCAGTGGGAAAGCCGGGATAAGGCTGAGTTTTTACATTTACTCTTTCAAGTCTGCCCGTACTGATGACTTCAATGGAGTCATCGTTTTCGATAACCTTAACGCCCATTTCCTCAAGCTTTGCCGATACCGACTCCATATGCTTGGGAATGAGGTTTGTTACGGTCAAACGTCCGCCTGTTGCTGCAGCGGCACACATATATGTCCCCGCCTCAATCATATCGGGAATAATAGCGTAAATACATCCATGCAAATGGTCTACGCCCTTTATTTTTATTGTATCTGTTCCCGCACCGCTTATTTTCGCGCCGCAGGTGTTAAGAAAGTTTGCAAGGTCAACGATATGGGGCTCCCTTGCGGCATTTTCGATAATCGTCTGCCCTTTTGCTTTGGCAGCGGCAAGCATTACATTAATGGTTCCGCCCACCGTTTCCATATCAAAATAAATAGAAGCACCGATGAGCTCATCCGCCTTGGCATCTATATATCCGCCCTCTACGTTTACCGTTGCGCCAAGAGCCTTAAAACCCTTAATATGCTGGTCTATGGGACGGACTCCGAAATCACATCCTCCGGGAAGACCTACATTTGCTTCTCTGAATCTGGCAAGCTCAGCGCCTACAAGGTAATAAGAGCCGCGCATTTTACGCACTAACTCATAAGGAGAGCTTCCGCCTATAGCAAAACGGGAATCTATTTCAACGGTATTTTTAGACAGCATCCTTATGCGGCAGCCCATAGCCGCCAATATCTCGAGAGAAAGGCTGATGTCACTGATACTCGGTACATTCTCAATAACGCATATATCTTCTACCATAAGTGTCGCGAGAATTATCGGAATCGCGGCGTTCTTGGAGCCGCTGACTTCGATTGAACCATGTAATGGAATTCCGCCGTTAATTATGATTTTTTCCATAGAACTGTATTTATTCCTTTCTTAATGATGCGCCGCATCCTTCGGAACTTTGGAAAACTTATATTTACAATCCAACTGCGCCGACCGAATCTATCGCCCGACAAATTTTTAAGTAAAATTTCTCATTTGATTAACAAATTGTCAATAATTATATATCCGTACGATAATATTATAACACTTTTATAATAAAAATGGAAGATGTTTTAATAGATTATTTACAATTTTCTCAGAAAATTAATTTTTCATAGAATATATTGTGCTATTTGTCGCATTGTATACTACAGTCAACCCATTTATATGTTCAATTTGCCATGCAGGAGTGAAGTAAAGTGCTGTTCTGTCCGCACTCCAATATATGACATAGCAGGATGACACCGTTTTCACCGCCGGAATTTCATATTTTTCCGTCATGTCCTTTGCATTTGTCCCCTCTTGTATACCGTCCGTTTCGCCTTCAAAAGCGGTGGACGCCTCGGCTTCAAGTGCAGTCAAATTCGCAAAGAGAATATTTATCTGGTCTTGAAGCTCGGTATTGTAATTTTCGTCAAAGGGCGCGAAATACCAGCGGCCTTTTGAGTAGACCAGCTCGCTGTCCGAAAAAACGCATATGGCGTAATGTGAGTAAACCTCGTACCCGTTTACGCACTGCTCCGCTAAAATAAAGAAGTAGCCCGATATAGGGTCATAATATCCCTCGGTCACCCGTGCTGACAGCAGATAATCCGATGGCACTCTTGAATCAAGAAAATCCGTTGCCGTGTCGGAAAGTGATTTCAAACGCGCTCCGCTAAGCTCCTCCCATCCGATGGCATATTCCGAAAAATTATCCGCCGTGATATCAGTATATGCCAAATCATCGAATGTGTCATATTTTGAATAGATAAAGCCAAATTCTGTATCAAATTCAACGGTCTCTCCGTTTTTCGCGGTTATACTGAATCCCCCGTCAGGTAATGAAAGAAGCAGGTCGCGGGGGGAATCGGTCAGCGCCTGTGCCGCTGTTATATAGTATTCGTCATTATACAGACTTTCATATACATTAGCCTTAAACTTTTTCGTGGGAATACTGCTCCTTGGAACAATAAGTCCCCTCTCCGAAAGCAATTCCACCGCATCAGATATCTCCTCATCGGAGATATAATTTCTCGTCCGGTCTTGTCTTACGATATTGTAAACCAAAAACAAATTCGCCAAAAGAAGTATAGCTATCATATAATTTTTAATTGATGACCAATTCATTTAATACCTCCTCCGCGTATTTTTAAATTTATTCGTCCAAATATACATTCCAACCTGCCTCGTTTCCCGTGTAGCGAAGGCGTACCGATATGGGTGCGCGCCCCGAGGGAATTTTATCAAGCTCATACAGCTTACGAAGCACATATTTAGGTCTTGGGCTGTATGTGGTCAAATCGGTTGCGTATACGAAAACGGTGTTGATTTCAAGCTCGCATATGGTGCTGTCAGTCAAGGTTGCCCGAAGTATAGGCGTTCCCTCAATCTTGACGGAGTTGTATGTGAGAAAATATTCTATCACCAATAGGGAGCCCTCCGTGTATACATCTCCAAGACACAGCTCAGCCTCCTCTCCTCCTATAAGATACGGAGAAATTTCCCTTATACGCCGAATCAAATTGTCCACAGCGGTCAGCTTATCAAAAAGCGAGTAACTTTCTCCGCTTATATACCCGAGCAGAGAGTCAATTTCGATTCCTCGCGTCTTTTCTGCCGAAGCATCGGTGGCGGTAAAGCTTATGATGTCATCTCCAATTCGAAGCTTGCTTCCCGAATCTACATATACTGTTTCTTCGCCGTCATCATAGAAATTCAGCTTGTCCGGATTGTATCCAAACAAACGCAAAAGCGGATTCTTTATTTTTTCATCCCCTGCAATGGCAGGCATATAGGAAAGCACCGCCGTTCCGATTTCTCCGTCAATCATCGGCTGCAAGGTATCGCTGCCCTCCATTTTAACGAATTCAAAATTAAGCGTATCCGTTTCTGCCCCGCCTTCCGCAAGACGGGAAATATAAAAGCTGGATGCAACAAAATGGTCTTCAGGACGAAACTCATAATAGTTCCCCTTTAAATCTGTGGCATAGGCAATAAACCGGTGGGCAGCAAAATCTCTGTCCGGAATTATGACTATATCGCTGATATACGCACCTATATTGTTCTCCGTCCCCGATGCCACGTCGCTTTCGGATACAGTAAGCTTATCTGCCGCATAGGCATATATAAGCTGATACAGCGTGGGCGTATGGTAACGTATGTAGATGAACTCATCGCCCGTCTGCGCCGCCGAAAATCGCGCTACTCCATCCTCACTTGAAAGAGGACGGCATACCGAATCTTTTCCGAAAAGCTCAAGTATGCAGGGCTTTATAAGTCCGTAAAGAACCGAGATAGAGCTTTGACTTCCCACGCTTCCCAGAGGATATTCGTCATTTTTTTGCTTGTAACCGATAAACTCGGGTATAAGATTATCACCCTCAAGGCCTATGGGCTCAGCCGTACCTTGAACGCTCCACAGCTTTTCAAAGCTCTCGCCGATATTCCCATCGGAAACGGCGTTTTCGTAAACTCCCGTTCCGCCTATGTATATGACCACAAGCACAAGCATACAGATTACAAGTCCGGAAAGAATGGCTGTTTTTATATGTTCAAATATATGAAAACGCTGTGTTTTTATAGATTTTTTCATATGTGAATCAAGCAGCTCCTTTGAATGTATGGAAAGTTCTTTTTGCAAAACACCATGTCCTTAAACGGTTTTAAGCTTGGTTTCGATAGGCAGCCATATGGTGACCGTGGTGCCTTCTCCGAACTTACTGTCAACAGAAATTGTTCCCCCGTGGGCTTCAACGATTTCCTTAGCAATAGCAAGTCCCAAGCCGGTTCCTCCCGTTTCGCTGGTACGGGATTTTTCCACACGGTAAAATCTCTCGAATATATGAGGGACATCCTCTTTAGGTATGCCGATACCCGTGTCTGCTATACTGATTTCAACACCCTTCGATGCTTTTTTCGCTCTCACGGAAATTGTTCCGCCATCGGGGGTATATTTGACAGCATTGGATATGATATTGATAACCACCTGCTCGATTCGCTCTTTGTCGGCGGTGATTTCCGGAAGATTCTCCTCTGCAGAGCAGGTAAGCTTGTGGGAATGTGCCTCCGCATCAACTCGCATAACCTCGCAAATATGCGTAAGCTCATCCTCAACCCCGAAACGCTGTATCGACCAATTTGTGCGTCTGTTGTCAAGGCGTGAAAGAACAAGCAAATCCGAAACTATCCGCGTCATTCGGTCACACTCGTCTACCGCCATTTGAAGGAAGAACTCCTTCATCTTGTCATCCATATCTCTGTCTGCCAATATGGTTTCACAAGCGCCCTTTATACTTGTAAGAGGCGTGCGCATCTCATGGGATACGTTAGCCACAAACTCCCGTCTTGATTTATCAAGCTCATATCTTCCCGTTTCATCGTGTATAACCGCCAAAATACCGCTTTTGGATTCATTTTCGGTCATATAATTAATCTCACCGAAATTGACATCAAGCACTTTGCCGTTATACATGATATCGCTGAAATTACAGCCGTCCTCCGAGTCCGAATCTCTGTCTACGTACTCTACATTAAAATCAGAACTATAATCAATTCCGAAAAGGGAGGTGAATTTCAAAAATGAGAAATTCTCATCATAATTGTCCCCCAGGAGGTCTTTTATGCTTTGATTGATGTGCATGACCTTGCCGTCAGCGGTAAATGCGATAACTCCGTCATGAAGATATGTAACTATCGTTTCAAGCTTTTTATGCTCGCCCGAAACCTCCTCAAGAGTATTCTTGAGGGTTTTCTTCATGTAGTTAAAGGTATCCGTAAGCTTTCCGATTTCATCGTTTGAATGTACATCCAATTCATGGGAAAACTCTCCGGCGGCAATAAGCTTTGCGCCGCGGGTAAGGCTCTGAATGGGAGATGTAATAGCCTTTGAGAGGACAAACGCAAGTATAATTGCGAAAATAAGTCCGAACATCAATGCTTGCAAAATGATGGAGAAAAGTATCCAGGTAAACCTCTGCATTTCCTCCATAGAATCTCTTATGTAGATTATGCACTCATTTTCACCGGAGGAGAATTTCATGGCATAGTCAGCAAAGTCCGCACCGATAGGCTGTTCGTTTTTGGGGTTGTCGTTCATTGCCGCCATCAAATTAGAGGTTTTCTGCAGATTCCGTCCAAGCTCGGAATCGGACCCCTCAAGGTAATTCCCGTTTTCGTCAAGAATATAGAAATTACGGTAATCGTCAATTCCAAGCACACCCCGGTAGGTATTTAAAATTTTTAATTGCTCCCCGACAAAATCCTCGCCAAGAAGCGCATCCGACAATTCTTTTGCAAGGTCGCCGCCCTCTGAAAGATTTCTTTCCATTTGACTTGTAAACTCATCCATATAGAAGCCGTTTACATTGTTTATAAGCACCGTTCCGATAACGCACATAACCGTTACCATGAATATTACAAGGATGAGTATGATTTTAAAATATAAACTGTTATACATGGCTTATTTTATATAATACCCCATTCCTCGCTTAGTGAAAAGATACTCCGGACGGCCGGCGTCCACCTCGAGCTTTGAGCGCAGACGGCTGACGGTAACATCCACGCTGGACGTATCGCCAAAAAATCCGTCATAGCCCCATACCTCTGACAGGAGCTGCTCTCTTGAATAGATATTACCTTGATTCTTTGCCATAAATACAAGCAACTCATATTCCTTTTTCGTTAGCTCTATTGGCTCTCCATCCCTCGTTACCTCGTATTTTGCGGTGTC
The DNA here is from genome assembly GCA_045592185.1 of Candidatus Flemingiibacterium sp. GTDB lineage: Bacteria > Bacillota > Clostridia > Oscillospirales > CAG-272 > Flemingiibacterium. The sequence goes on along the minus strand of JAZNUF010000242.1, from coordinate 6,282 downwards.
GATTGAAAGCCCTCTGATAGTGATAACAGACAGCTCCGCATCCTTTGCTGCAGGAACAACTTCGTTTGACGAGCGTCTGATATTGGCTTTGATTCTGGCAAGCAGCTCGTTCATGGAAAAGGGCTTCGTTACATAGTCATCGGCGCCGATATCAAGCCCCATTATTTTGTCTACCTCCTCAACTCTGGCGGTGGCAATAATAATTGGAGTGGACAAACGCTCTCTTACCTTGCGGCAAACCTCAAAGCCGTCCATTTTGGGCAGCATAAGGTCAAGTAAAATCAAATCAAAATTTCCGGACAAGGCTTTTTTCAGCCCATCTTCGCCATCGAAAGCAAGGTCATAAGCATATCCCGCCTTCATAAGATTGTACGCAAGAGTCATTGCAATGTTTTTTTCGTCCTCAACCACGAGAACACGCTTTTTTTTCGATGTTTCCGTCATGATTTCTGTCCGCACCTTTCTATGATTAATACTCCAAAAAAGCAGGAGTTATCAAGCGAATTTCACACACGCTTCTGTTTTCGTAAATGAATTTTAAAACTTTGTCGAGAATCCTTGCGGTGTACTGCCCTTCAGAGAAGCGAAGTCCCACCGTTTGGTTATTCCAGATGCCGTTAATCGCCCTGTCAGCCCCACGGGTAATTCCTGTTGTCGAGGTGATTGATATATTTCCGCCCCATACAAAGTAGCCTGCATCCGCCAGCTCTTCTTTGGCATTTTCGTTCATGGTAACACCACCATCACCGGGCAGACACAGTATATGGCTTTTTAATTTAACAGCTTCCGAAAGAAAACGGTTTTTTGCCTCCATATATTCTACGATATCTTGCGCCCCGGAGAATTCCTTCCAAGCCTTCCCATCGGCTCCGATTGCCATTTCGTGCCCACCGGCGGCAATTTTAGACAGCAAACGGGGGGATTTTTCAAGACTCTTGCCCATAAGGAAGAAGGTCGCCTTGCATCCGTATTTTTTAAGAACCGCCAAAATATCCTCTGCGTACCGTCCTTCGGACAAATCAATTCCGATGTATATTGTACGTTCCGAGAGGGCAGGAGTTTGCTGGGTTGTATCCTCATCGCTGTCAGGCGGCGGCGAGGTTGTTTCACCGGACTCTGTTACATTTGCGATAAAGTCGGGATAATAGCGGCTGAGCAGCTCTTTAAAGGTTTTTGTATGATTTTCGTCCGCTATTCTGATGACCGTTTCGCCGGTTTCCTCGTTTGTAATCTCCTCGTATTCCAGGTCGAGATACATACAAACAATCTTGGCAGGTACGTATCTTTCTCCGTGATATTCGGCAGTGGTAATGTACATTCTTATCTTGTCTTGATTTGCCGCAAAATTTGAATTGGTGTCAAAGGACAGATAAAGGTCCCCGTGCGTTATTATAAAGGTATTGAGAGTATCGTTCACACGGACATCCACTCCGGGAAGCTGGAGAAACAATGTAATGGGAAGATAGTTTGTACCGTATATATTTTCGGCAGGCAATCGGGTAGAAAGTTGCCACGGGCGGTCGTTGTAATAAAGGGTTGGGGTATAAGCTCCGCGCAGCTCTGTACGAGTCGCCGCAACAATACCGAACACCATAATCACCGCCGCAAAAACAGAAATAAGCTTTGCAACTGTTTTTTTCATAATTATGACCATGACTTTTGCGTAGCAAAAGCTTCCTTTCTACGCGATACTTGTATCGCGTGGGAATTGGGGGTGGTTTGCGCAGCAAACCTTTCACGGAGTGAAAGGTAAGCCACTAAACCAGGTCTGAAAATTTATTTTCAGACTTATGACCATGACTTGCAAAACAAGTCTTCCTTTCCGAATACTTTATTCTGCCGTAACGGACTTAACGTATGCTACTGCCAAGTCCACAACCATTCCATAGCTCTTTTCGCCCTCATTTTCACCTTGCATCTTTAAATAAGTATCATTGAGTACGGAGCTGATATCAGCGGCTTTATTGTCGCTGTATTTTTTGAAAAATTCACTATACGCCTGCATCTCATATTTCACCTGTATATCAAGCCTTGAATAGACCTCCGCATACAAATGATAATCCGCAGAAAACAGAGCGTTATTCAAATATTCAAGCATATTAAGATATCCGCTGTAACGGATATACGGGTCATCCGATTCACAGCAAATCAGAAACGCCACAAAATTTGCCTCGTCCTCGGGGAGAATACCTCTCTGATGAGCAAGCTCGTGGGCAGCCGTAAAAGGCAGGCTGTAGTCGGGGAAATTGATATTGATATTTGCTTCCCCGGTGTAATAGGTATATATTCCCGTTATATGGGTATAGGACATAGGCTCGGATAGGGCAATGGGCTTCACTTTTGACCAAAAACACGAAATAAACGGATACTTGTCCGCCCCCTTATCGTAGGCGTCAATAAGCCGGTTGCTCATTTCGGAAAGAGAATATGGCATAACGGAACTGCCGCCGTATATATACTCTATTTCATCAAGCACCTCTTCCATTTTATCCACCATATAGTCCGCGGCCATCGCCAAATCATTGGCACTTACAGGCTCATCGGAAAGTCCCAGCTTGCTTGCAAGGGATGTTCCTCTGTACCCCGCCGTGGAGGTAAACACGAACAGACCATACAAAAGGGCCAAAACCGATGCAAGCCCGAAAACGAATCGGGTTCCCTCAACACGCCCTTTAGCCGTAACTCTTATGCCGATTACAAGAACGGCAGTCACCCATAGGGGAATGGAAACAATTAAGGTTTCCGCAAGAGAGAAAGGAAAAATACTGCTGACAAGGGCCATTGCTCCTCTGATTAGCGAACTGATGTATCTGTTGAAAAAGTCAGAAAATTCGGGCGACAGCTTGAAGATTATCTGCAGTATAAAAGCAGTCAGGGCAATAATAAAAAACACCGCCGAAGCTTTCGGGCATCCCTTACGGAAAAATCCTTTAATTCTTTTTAAATTCATCTAACTAACTCCGAAATATCTGTGTACTCGAAAATCCACGTCATATCCTTTGGGACAGGCGCGGTGAGGGACAGCAGCTTTTCTCCGAAATCCACGGTTAATGAAAGAGCATGGAGTGCCTGTCTGCCCATGAGCTTGTCATATTCTGTGGGGCTGTCCTCTCTGCCGCCGTACAGCCCGTCCCCTACAATAGGGCAGCCCTTGCTTGCAAAATGGACTCTCAGTTGATGCGTCCGCCCCGTTATGGGCTCTGCGCTCACCACGGACAAGCCGTCCCCTGCCCATAAAGTTTTATATTCGGTAAGGGCAGATTTTGCCCCCTCCGCCGCCACCAGGCAGACCTCACGCAGCATTATGCTGTCGGGCTTTCTTCGTATAGATTCGGTAATTTTCCCGTCACTCGGAAAAAGTCTTCCGTTTAGTGCCGCAAGGTAGCGTTTTTGTATTTTTCCGGCCTGCAAAAGAGATGTAAGCCGCGCGGCACTGATACGGTTCTTCGCCAGAAGCACCACTCCGCTGGTATCTCGGTCAAGACGGTTTACTGCCCTGAACACAAAGGGTATTCCCCGCGAGGAAAAATAATAGGCAACGCCGTTGGCAAGGGTGTCCGTAGGATGTCCGAGGGACGTATGAGTTGGCATATTCGGCGGCTTGTTCACGGCAAGAATATCCTCGTCCTCGTATATTATGTCAAGTTCCGTTTTTTGAGGGATAAGGTATTCGTTTTCATCTGCCGGAAGGTCGTCTGTCATAAGGTTGAGAACATCGCCCCTTTTGAGCACGCCCCTCACCGTTATGTGCTTTCCGTTCAATGTTATTCCATTTGGTATTTTTTTAAGGCGGGTTATTGTTCCTCGGGATATGCTTTTATGATACAGTAAATCTTTAACTGTACGGCCGTCAAAATCTTCGCTTATTTCAATTTTCACGCCGCACCCCTCCGATTAAAAACAAAAAAACACTCACCTACCTTATATTATACCATTGTTTCTTTATAATATCAAGATATATTTGTGAATTGTTCTGAAAAAAGGGCAAAAGCAAATGTATACCATTTTTGTATACTATTTTTGCTTACGCATAAAAGTATTTTTTGTCTATTTTTCTGTATTGACATTTTGTGATAAAGATGGTATAATCTTAGTATAGAACTTTGATTTCCCGAGTTACTGACGGATTAGTAGGACAAACCTACATGGAGTCGGGAATTATCAGCCGACCGTCTGGGCAGCTTTGTGGTAACAGAGCCGCCCTTTTCTGTTCACACAAGGCCTGTAGATTCCGAAAAGGAATCGGAATGGAGAATAATTATGGAAAATTTCACAAAAGAATGGGATGGCTTTAAAAGCGGGGATTGGTGCAGAAGCATCAACGTAAGCGAATTTATAAGGCTCAACTACACTCCTTACACGGGCGATGAGTCTTTCCTATGCCCTCCGTCAGAACGCACAAAACGGGTTATGGCAGCCCTCAATGAGAAGCTCGCGGAGGAACGGGCAAAGGGAGGAGTGATCAGTGTTGACGCAAACACTGTATCTACCCTGACAAATTACCCTGCCGCATATCTTATAAAGGAAGACGAGCTAATCGTTGGACTTCAAACCTCAGCTCCCCTTGAGCGAGGAGTTCATCCCTTCTGCGGAATACGTATGGCAAGAAGTGCCTGCGATGCTTACGGATACAAGCTTTCCGATGAAATAGAAAAAGAATTCCGTTACCGCACCACCCATAACGATGGAGTTTTCCGTGTTTATACAGACACCATGAGAGCTATGCGCCACACGGGAATTTTAACAGGGCTTCCCGATGCTTACGGCCGCGGAAGAATTATCGGCGACTACAGAAGAATCGCCCTTTATGGTATGGATTTTCTTATCGAACAAAAAAAGCTCGACAAAAAGGAAATCGGAAAAAAGCCCATGACCGAAGAGGTTATCACTCTTCTTGAAGAGCTTTATAAACAAATTGATTTTCTCGGTAAGCTAAAGGAAATGGCGGCAATGTATGGTATCGACATCTCAAAGCCTGCCTCCAACGCAAGAGAAGCCATCCAGTGGCTCTATTTCGGATATCTCGCCGCAAACAAGGAGCAGAACGGCGCCGCAATGTCCCTTGGCAGAGTGGGAACCTTCATCGACATATACCTTGAGCGCGACCTCGCCCGCGGAATTATTACCGAGAGCGAAGCTCAGGAGCTTATCGACCAATTTGTAATCAAGCTCCGTATGATACGTCATCTGCGTACCCCTGAATACAACGAGCTTTTCGGCGGAGACCCCGTTTGGATTACAGAAGCGGTGGGTGGCATGGGCGAGGATGGAAGAACCCTCGTTACCAAAAACTCCTTCCGTTTCCTTCATACCCTTACAAATCTGGGAAGTGCGCCGGAGCCTAACCTTACGGTACTTTGGTCCTCGGCACTCCCGAAGGCCTTTAAAGAATACTGCGCGAAGATTTCTATTGAAACCGACTCGATTCAGTATGAAAATGACGATGTGATGCGTCCCGAATACGGAGATGATTATGCCATCGCCTGCTGTGTCAGCGCCATGAAGGTGGGCAAGCAGATGCAGTTCTTCGGAGCAAGATGTAATTTGCCCAAGCTTCTGCTGTTGGCTCTTAACGGCGGTAAGGACGAAAAATACAACACCGAAATCGGTCCGCAGATGGACGTTATGGCTGAATATACCCTTTCCTATGAAAGAGTAAAGGAACGCCTTGACACATATATTTCCTGGCTTGCGGGAGAATATGTGAACACCATGAACATAATCCACTTCATGCACGACAAGTACGCCTACGAAAAAACTCAGCTTGCCCTCCACGACACGGATGTGGAAAGACTGATGGCTTTCGGTGTTGCAGGACTTTCCGTTATAACCGACAGCCTTTCGGCAATAAAATACGCCAAGGTGTATCCACGACTTGACGATAACGGAATGATTTATGACTTCGAGGTTGAGGGAGATTTCCCCAAATTCGGAAACGATGATGACCGTGTTGACAATATCGCCAGGGATCTTCTTGAACAGTTTATAGAGGCGCTTCGAAGCAATCCTACCTACCGCGGCGCAAAGCACACTCTTTCAGTGCTTACCATCACAAGCAACGTGGTTTACGGAAAAAAGACCGGTGCTACTCCAGACGGTAGAAAGGCAGGAGAGGCCTTTGCTCCCGGTGCTAATCCCATGCACAACCGCGAGCACTGCGGTGCTCTCGCTTCCCTGAATTCGGTAGCAAAGCTTTCCTACGACTGCTGCCGTGACGGAATCTCAAACACCTTTTCTATTGTTCCCGAGGCTCTGGGACACAACATGGATCAGCAAAAATCC
>JAZNUF010000241.1:0-2253 GCA_045592185.1 Candidatus Flemingiibacterium sp. | reverse complement strand
TATCGCGAAAATACTTACCCTCGGATTCCGCGGTGAAGCTCTCGCCTCAGTGGCGGCTGTATCTGACCTGAGGATTCGTTCAAAGCGTCCGGGGGATGAATTCGGAGCAGAGCTTGAAATCCACCCCGGTGATGAAACACCGATTATAACGGAATATCCCATGACCGATGGCACGACAATTATTTCGGAAAACCTTTTTATGAATGTGCCTGCAAGACGAAAATTTCTCAAAAAGGATTCCATCGAAGCGGCGCATATTACAAGTCTTTTTGAACGAATTGCCCTGTCAAATCCCGAAATCGCCATGACGCTTATAATAGACGGAAGAACAAAATACCAAACGCCGGGCGATGGCAATTTACAGCATACCATATACAGTATTTACGGAAGCCTTTTTGCCGCAAAGCTTATTCCTTTAAGCTATGGTGAAAATCTCAAAATCTTCGGCGGCGGAAACGTGGATATAAAGGTGCGTGGATATATAGGAACACCCGAAAACTCACATGGGACAAGGCAAAATGAAAATTTCTATATAAACGGAAGATATGTAAAAAGCAAGTGCCTGCAATCTGCACTTGAACAGGGTTATGTATCCTATATGGAAGCATCACGCTTCCCTGCCTGCGTTATGTTTGTGGAAATGCCCCCCGAATTTGTGGATGTAAATATTCACCCTACCAAGGCAGAGGTGAAATTTGTGGCGGACAAGCCCGTGTTTGAAGCGGTATTCTATGCCGTCAGAGGAGCGCTTGAAAGACACATTCCCCGTCCCGGGCTTGAGCTTGACGGAAAAAACGTAAAAGAGGCCACATATGAACTCTATAAGCACTTAAATTCCTTTGTGCCCATTGAGGACCGTTCGGAAAATCTTTCAAAGCCCGTATATAATAATCAAAAAAATGTAAAAAAAGGTCAGCTTTCTTTTGCCGAATTACCTCCCAAAGCCGCACCTTGTTACAATGTAAAATCTTCTGCCGACTCGCAGACCTCCCACGCTATTTCTCCCCTACTTGAATTTGAAATGCAAAAAAAAGAGAAGACTGCCAATGACGGAAGCTGTCAGCAAGAAATTTATCTTGAGAAAATCCCCCCCGAGCTCGATAGGCTTATGACCGCGAATCGCGGAGCACCCGTGGAGCCTCAGAGGATGTACCTTGAGGATATTCCTCCGCTTGTTAATGAAAGCCCTGTGGACGTAAATATTCCGGCGCAAGTCCATCCGCTACCGTCTCTCGAGGTTAGCGAAGACACCGAAAAAAAGCCGCCCTTTTATAAAATTATCGGCGAAGCCTTTCTATCCTATCTTTTCGTTGAAGTCGGCGACCGTGTTATGGTTATCGATAAACATGCCGCCCATGAACGAATAATTTTTGAAGAGATGAAGGCAAATATGATTCGCAGTCGCAACGAAACGGGCACACCCATGCAAATGCTGATTACGCCGCTTGAGATACGATTTGGCTCTTCACTGACAAGCACAGTTGAAGAATACTCAGAGGATATCAAAGCGGTTGGATTCGATTTTGAAATCACCAATGAAGATACCGTTTTAATAACCTCAATTCCCGTTGAATTTGAAATCAGCGAAGCCGGAGCTTTTTTTGAAACTATGGCCGAACGCTTATCTCTGGGTACGGGAAACGCGGCAATTACCCGTGATACGGTATTTGAAAAAGCCCTATATCAAGCCTCATGCAAAGCGGCAATAAAAATAGGCCGCGAGTATGATACAGAGCATCTTAAATGGATATGCGACAGACTGCTTATCCTTGATGATATCAAAGTTTGTCCTCACGGAAGACCGGTGGCAATAGAACTGACAAAAAACTCTATCGAACATCAATTTAAGCGATTATAACCAATCGAAAGGATTCATTTATGTTTACCCTTATAAAGCAAGAAGGAAACGCTCGGCGCGGCACTTTTGAAACCGTCCACGGCACAATACAAACCCCCATTTTTATGAATGTAGGCACTTGCGCCGCCATCAAAGGCGGAATTTCCACCATGGACTTAAAAGACGTAAAATGCCAAGTGGAGCTTTCTAATACCTATCATCTTCATATTCGTCCCGGCGATAAACTCATATATGAAATGGGAGGTCTTCACAAGTTTTTTAATTGGGATAAGCCCGTGCTTACCGATTCGGGCGGTTTTCAGGTCTTTTCCTTAGCACAGCTTCGTAAAATAACCGAGGAGGGGGTACGTTTCGCGTCCCATATAGACGGTGCGCGGATTTTCATGGAAGTCGGA
>JAZNUF010000240.1:0-16094 GCA_045592185.1 Candidatus Flemingiibacterium sp. | reverse complement strand
GTTTTTGAGTAAATAATTTGCAGCGTAGGTTCCGCCGAATGCCGCTGCTCCCGAAAGCAGTACGCAAAGGAGGATTATCAAGGCAGCAGCGCCAATTCCCAGCCGTGCCTTAGGCGGCTTTTGCATCTTTGGTGTCTGCGGCTCGGGCTTGGCGCCTATATAGACCCGTTCATGGGATGCGGCGCTGTAATCAGGTACCGGCTCGCTTATATTTTCAGGCTTTTCGGAATTTACGGGAGCCTCGGAGCCTTGGGTTAATGTATCTTTATCATCGTTGTATGGAGTGTTTTCATTGAAATTTTGATCGTTCATGGCATATTTTCTCCTTATGGGTGAGTTTTTATCTTACAAAGCTATTATAAAGTACAAATGTGATGGCTGTATGACGGTGTGGGGAAAGTTCACCGAAATAAATTTGCCCTGCCGGTGATTTTATTTACAATAAGCTGTTGAAAAAACAATGATAATATGGTATCATATAGATACAGTAGGTTACTGTGGGCATTTGCGCCGCGATATACATATGATATGCGAAAAGGACGAAAAATAATCATGAACAAAACCTTTATTCCCTGCGATATACTCCTGCCTAAATTTTCAAATGATGCTGAAAAAATGAGTAAGTACGCCTGCATCGCCTGCGACCAATACACCTCCGAGGGTGAATATTGGGAGGACGTTGAGAGAATTGTAGGAGATTCTCCGTCTACGCTGAGGCTGACTCTCCCCGAGTATTATCTTTCCGAAACGGATAAGCGTATTTCAAAAATCAACGAGACTATGGAGGAATATAAGCGTGAGATTCTTGAAAATCATACCTCGTCCATGATATACCTTGAACGGAAACAGAGAAACGGCAAAATTCGCCGAGGAATCATCGGCGGACTTGACCTTGAGTGCTACGATTATAATAAGGGTGCAAAGGCTCTCGTCCGCGCTACCGAGGGAACAGTGCTTGAGAGAATACCGCCGCGAGTGAAAATACGCGAGGGGGCGGCTATTGAGCTTCCTCACATAATGATACTTATTGACGATATTGACAGAACTGTCATAGAGCCCGTTGGGACGGCAGCAGGACTTAAACCTGCCTATGATTTTGAGCTTATGAAAAACGGAGGACACGTGTCGGCAAAGTTTTTGTCGGAAAAAGAAATCGCCTCTGTATCGGCGGCTCTTGACGCGCTCACTAAAAAAGCGGCTAAGGTCGAGGGCTGCGATTCGCCCCTTGTGTATGCGGTAGGTGACGGCAATCATTCTCTCGCCTCCGCTAAGGCATATTGGGAGAAAATCAAAGGCTCTATCCCCAAGTCTGAATGGGAAAATCATCCCGCGCGTTACGCCCTTTGCGAGATAGTCAATATTCATGATGAAGCCCTTGAATTTGAGCCGATTTACCGTGTAGTGTTCGGCGTAAATCCTGCGGAGCTTTTATCGGAGCTTGAAAAATATTCGTTAAAGCTTCCCGAATGCTCCGAAAAGCCCCAGAAATTTGAATATTTTTACGGTTCCGAAAGGGGCAAAATCACTGTGGAGAATCCCACTTCCATGTTGCCCGTGGGCACTCTTCAGGCATTTCTTGACAGCTATGTAAAATCCCACAAGGGTGCGGAGATTGACTACATTCACGGTATTGCGTCAACCAAAAGGCTTGCCAGCTCCGACAATACCATCGGTTTCCTTTTTGACGGTATGTCAAAGTCACAGCTTTTTGCCACTGTAGTGGCTGACGGAGCCCTCCCACGCAAGACCTTCTCAATGGGCGAAGCAGATGACAAGCGTTTTTACATTGAAGCGAGAGGGATAAGGTAACCGGCGAAAAATACAAAAGTCAAATAAAAGTTCCCCCTTGAGTTTTATACCCAAGGGGGACAATTTTTTATGTTCTCAGTGTAATTGACAGCTCTTTTTCAAGCAGGGTAAGAATTTTTTTGGAGGTCTTGTCAGCCTCATCATCGGTAAGGGTACGGTCGGGAGCACGGAGAATAACCTTGAATGCTACACTCTTTTTGCCCTCGCCCAACTGTTTGCCGCAGTAAACGTCAAAGAGCTTCACGTCCTCAATCAGCTTGCCGCCTGCCTTTTTCATGACTGCTTCAATGGCACCGACCTCAAGCCCATCGTCACAAACGAAAGCAAAGTCGCGAGTGGTAGCGGGAAATTTCGGCAACGCCTTAAACTGCTTATCCAGCTTTGCAGCCGCGAAAAGATTTTCAAAGTCTATATCTGCCACATAAACAGGCTCATCAATGCCGTATTCACTTGCAACTGTGGGATGGATTTCACCGATAGTTCCGAGAACCACGCCGTCAGCAGAAACGACAGCGCATCTGCCGGGATGGAATGCGGTGTCATCTCGCTTCGCGGCATAAAGTGCATTTTTTATGCCTGCTTTGGTGAGGAGCTCGTCTACTATGCCCTTGAGGGTATAGAAATCACCGCTTCTCAAAAAACCGATAACGATTCTGCGAAGCTCATCGGGGAGCTTTGAGGTGTCCTCATTTGGGATATAGATTTTAGCCATCTCATAAAGGGCAGTTTTGCCATCGTGATAATTATTGTTGCGTGCAAGGACTTCAAGCATAGAAGGAATTGCCGTGGTGCGCATTACGCTGGTATCCTCGCCGAGAGGGTTGGAAATAACGATAGATTTGCGGCGACAGTCATTTTCGCTCATGCCGATTTTATCATAATACTTAGGGCTGATGAAAGAGAAGGTTTCGCACTCATAGAGTCCCATAGCGCAAAGAGTGTCAGCGCAGAGAAGCTCGAATTTTTGCACCGGGGTACGGCAGCCGGAGGTTATGGGAGTTACAAATTTTGTGGATTTAATAGTGTCGTAGCCGTAGATTCTGAGGATTTCCTCGGCGATGTCGTTCATACAGCGGCAATCGGCGCGGAAAGAGGGGACGGTGAGAATATCGCCGTCAACCTTGAATTCCAAACGGCGAAGCACGTCCTTCATGTAATCCTCGCTTACGTCAAGACCCAGGAAGGCGTTGATTTTGTCAGCCTCAAGCTTCATTTTGAAAGGCTCTTCCTTGCCTTTGTAAACGTCAATGGTTCCGTCAACCACATCGCCTGCATTAAGCATATTTACAAGCTCGCAAGCGCGGTCAATAGCCGGGACGGTATTTTCGGGGTCAAGTCCCTTTTCAAATCTGCCCGAGCTTTCGGTACGCATACCTTGACTCTTGGCGGTAACTCTTACGGAGCTTCCCATAAAGTTGGCGCTCTCAAAGACTACCGTGACGGTGGAATCTTTGATTTCGCTGTTTGCGCCGCCCATAACGCCGGCAAGAGCAACGGCTTTCTTTTCATCGGCGATAACGAGATTTGTGGAGTTTAAGGTGTGGTCGATGTCGTCAAGGGATTTGAAGCTTTCGCCCTCGGCAGCGGTGCGTACGATGATTTTCTTGCCGTCAAGGCAGGAATAATCAAAGGCGTGCATGGGCTGACCGTATTCAAGCATTACGTAATTTGTGATATCAACGATATTATTGATGGGACGCACGCCTGCCGCGCGAAGCCGCATACGAAGCCACAGAGGAGAGGGGGCGATTTTTACATTCTTAACCACTCTCGCCGTATATCTTGGGCAAAGCTCGCCATTTTTAACGTCAACCGAAATATAATTCTCGATTTTGTCACCGTCATCTGCGAATTTCACCGAGGGAGTATGTGTTGTAAATTCACGGTCAAAGGAAACCGCCGTTTCCCTTGCAAGACCGATAACAGAAAGGCAATCGGGGCGGTTTGAAGTGATTTCAAACTCAACTACGGTATCTGTAAGGCCAAGAACATCGTGGATGTCATCACCGGGCTTGCAGTCGATGCCGTTCATGATGAAAATGCCGTCCTCCACAGCGCCGGGCATATCATGAGTGGTGAGGTTAAGCTCGCCGATAGAGCAGAGCATACCGTTTGACGGTACTCCGCGGAGCTTGCCGGCTTTGATGTTTACGCCGCCTGGGAGCTTTGAGGGAGCTTTCGCCACGGGCACCATTGCACCCTCGAAAACATTTTGTGCGCCCGTAACAATCTGAACGGGGGCTTCCTCGCCTACATCAATTTGGCAAATCCAAAGGTGGTCGGAATCGGGGTGGCGTTCAAGGGAAAGTACCTTTCCTGCCACAACGTTTTCGATATCTTCGCCGAGGATTTCATAGCCCTCCACCTTAGAGCCGGTGGCGGTTAATTTGTCGCAGTATTCTTTAGGGGAGATTCCGTCAAGATTTACGAAATCTTTTGCCCAATTAAGTGATAGATTCATTTTACCTACTCCTTTCGCCTTTAATTAAAATTGGTCAAGGAAACGGACATCGTTTTCATAAAGATAACGCATATCGTCAATTCCGTATTTAATCATGGTTATGCGCTCAACGCCCATACCGAAAGCAAAGCCGCTGTATTCATCGGGGTCGATTCCGCCCGCGCGCAATACGTTGGGGTGGACCATACCTGAGCCGAGTATTTCCATCCATCCCTCACCCTTGCACAGACGGCAGCCCTTGCCTCCGCATACGAAGCAGGAAACGTCAACCTCTGCAGACGGCTCCGTAAACGGGAAGTGGTGGGGACGGAAACGGATCTTTGTATCAGCACCGAACATATTTTTTGCAAAAATTTCAAGTGTTCCCTTAAGGTGGCCCATAGTGATGCCCTTGTCGATAACAAGTCGCTCAAGCTGATGGAAAAGGGGTGAATGGGAAGCGTCAACCGCATCGGAGCGATAAACTCGTCCGGGAGAGATTATACGAATAGGCGGACGCTGCTTCTCCATGGTTCTGACCTGAACGGGTGAGGTCTGGGAACGGAGAAGAATGTTGTCGGTTATATAGAAGGTATCCTGCGTATCTCTCGCGGGATGATTTTCGGGAATATTGAGGGCTTGGAAGTTGTAGTAGTCATACTCAACCTCGGGTCCGTCAACGATAGAGAAGCCCATACCGATGAAGATATCCTCCATCTCCTTTTGTATTTGTGCCAGGGGATGGCGTTTTCCGATGGCGGGCTTTGAGCCCGGCATGGTGACGTCAAGGCGTTCATTTATAAGCTTTGCTTCAAGAGCAGACTTTTTTGCGGCCTCCGCTTTTTCGGCAATAGCCTTTTCAATGTATTCGCGAACTTCATTGGCAAGCTGACCGACAATCGGGCGTTCCTCAGCCGCAAGCTGACCCATACCGCGCAGAACTGCCGTCAACTCGCCTTTTTTTCCGAGAAAACGAATTCTCAACTCCTCAATGTTAGCATCCGGAGCAGAAAGAGCTTCAACTGCGGATAATCGGATTTGTTCAAGTTTGTCTTTCATTTTTTAGTTCCTTTCGTGAAAATATTGTTCTCGGGATAGGACAAAAAAACCGCCCCGTCCCCATAAAAATTCAAGGACGAGGCGGCATATCTTCAAATATGTGCCCGCGGTACCACCTTAATTTACTGCCCACTTTGTGAGTAGTACACTCTGGCGACTCTTTAACGGTAGTCATCCGGCAGGGGCTACTGTGGTTCACCGCTGCTGCTCCTAAGGGAAACGCCTGTATCATCAAGGGCAGAAACGCTCTCAGCCAACGCAAAAGCGCAGGCGTTTCTCTCTTTGTACCCACGGGATAATAAGGCAAGCTTAATCATCGCATTTATCTAAGTATAACACAAAAACAGAAAAAAAGCAAGAGGATATGAGTAAAAAGTTTACCTTTTTATTATATTTTAGCGTATTTTTTGCAGGCTTCCATGTAGCCGTCATCTACTGCCCTTTTCAGCTGGGGGCTGAGAAATATTAACATATATCATTTTCATGATTTATTATGGCACAGTAATTTGCGGATTTCAATAGAGCAAAAATGATTTTTATAAAAATATATTGAATTTTTAACAGAGGTGTGGTACAATTATCATGTGAGGCTTTTGTTCATGATGAAATAAAAAGAGTAGTGAGGAATAAAAATGGACATAACAAATAATATAAAATATATAGGCGTAAACGACCACGAAATCGACTTGTTTGAGGGACAGTACCGCGTCCCAAACGGTATGTCCTATAACTCATATGTGATAATTGACGAAAAGATTGCAGTTATGGATTCTGTTGACCGTAGATTCGGGGATGAATGGATGGAAAACATTCGTGCCATTCTTGGGGATAAAGAGCCGGATTATCTTATAGTCCAACACATGGAGCCTGACCACTCGGCCAACATAGCAAAATTTTTAAGTGAATATAAAAAAGCTACGGTAGTTGCTACCGATAAGGCCCTAGCTATGGTTGCGCAGTTCTTCGGAGAGGATTATCCCGACAGACAGCTTCCGGTAAAAGACGGGGATAGCCTCTGTCTTGGTAAACATACTCTTAATTTTGTTTTAGCACCCATGGTTCATTGGCCCGAGGTCATGGTGACATACGACTCCACCGATTGCGTGCTGTTCTCCGCCGATGCCTTTGGCGTATTCGGTGCTCTTGACAGAGATTTTGACTTTGAGGTCGAGGCAAGACGTTATTATATCGGCATCGTAGGCAAGTACGGTATGCAGGTACAAAAACTGCTCTCAAAGCTTCCAAATATTGATGTTAAAATCATATGTCCTCTTCACGGTCCGGTTCTTACCGATAATCTTGCTTATTATGTGGGACTTTACGATACATGGTCTTCCTACCGACCCGAGAACGATGACATCGTTATCGCATATACCTCCGTTTACGGCAACACAGCTGCGGCGGTTAAGCTTCTCAGCGAAAAATTGACGGCAGCAGGGAAGAATCATGTAATATACGACCTTGCCAGATGTGATATGTCCGCCGCTGTGGCAGATGCTTTCAGATGCGGCAAATTGGTTATGGCAACCACAACCTATAACGGCGAGATTTTCCCATTTATGCGTGAATTTATAAACGAACTTAAGGAACGAGGCTTCCGTGACCGAAAAGTCGGCATTATCGAAAACGGAAGCTGGGCTCCCATGGCGGCAAAAATCATTACTAAGGCATTTGAGGGCAGTAAGGGGATTGACTTCTGCGAAAATACCGTAACGATACGGTCTTCCCTTAATGAGGTCAGCAAGGCTTCCGTTGATGCCCTTGCCGCAGAGCTTTAATTCTATTGTGACATTGTCACGGTAAGAAGGAAAGTTTCGAAGTATAATTAAGTAAAAAATAAGGAATTCTATATTCCGAATAAATATAAAGGAGATTGTGATTATGAAATACGTATGCGATGTTTGCGGATATGTTTACGATGAGGAAGCAGGCGATCCCGATAAGGGCATAGCTCCCGGTACAAAATGGGAGGATGTTCCCGAGGACTTTGAATGTCCCATCTGTGGCGTGGGCAAGGATAGTTTTTCCGCTGAATAAGTGAAAAACGCTATGGGCAGTAACGAAATTTCCGTTACTGCCCATTTGTTTTGGATATAAAGAATGGAGCGATATAAAGTCGCCCCATCTTTTTTATTCGTCAAGTAAAATAACCTTGTCCGTGGACAGAGTCTTTTTCATGTCAATAAGCCGCTGATTGGATGAACCGCGGAATTTGAGAGAAAGGTTACGAAGAGCATCCACATACCGTCCATCCACCAATACGTCAAGCATAGACAAAATATAGTCGGTTACCTCACAGTGATGTGCGGAGTTGGGGCTTGTCAGCTCCTCAAGGGTAAAGCCGGAAAATGCCCATATGCTTTTTTGCGGGTATTTTTCCTTTACCCGAAGTAAAAACGGGTACAATGCACGCTGGTTTGACACCTCAAAAGGCTCGCCCCCAAGCAGTGTCAAGCCGTGTATGTAAGATGGGGAGAGAAGCTCTAAAAGCTCGTCCTCCACCTCTCGCGTGAAAGGCTTTCCGTAATTAAAATCCCAGGTTTCAGGCTGAAAGCAATGCTCACAGTGATTGGTACAGCCCGAAACGAACAAGGTAACCCTTACGCCAACGCCATTGGCTACGTCATAGTTTTTTATGTTTCCGTAATACATTACAGGTGGAGCACTCTTTCCTTAATTTCTTGAGTTCTACCCTGATTCCAATATTGAGTACCGATATATCCGCAGGTTCTGCGAGCTACGTTCATTTTATCCTGATCGGTGTTGCCGCATTGAGGGCAGGTCCAAACAAGCTTGCCGTCATTTTCTTTAATCTCGATTTCGCCGTCAAAGCCGCATATCTGGCAATAATCGCTCTTGGTGTTAAGCTCCGCATACATAATGTTGTCGTAGATGCAGCGGATGACTTCCATGACCGCCTCAAGATTGTTCTGCATATTGGGAACTTCAACGTAGCTGATAGCTCCTCCGGGGGACAATGCCTGGAACTTCGACTCAAATATAAGCTTATCAAAGGCGTTGATTTCCTCGGTTACATGAACGTGATAGGAGTTGGTGAAGTAGGATTTGTCGGTGACATCCTTGATTACACCAAAACGGCGCTGCAAGCACTTCGCAAACTTGTAAGTAGTGGATTCAAGGGGAGTGCCGTAGAGTGAGAAGTCAATGTTGTGCTCGGCTTTCCATTTCTTGCAGGCAGCGTTCATATATTCCATAACCTTCAGAGCAAAAGGCGTTGCATCGGGGTCTGTGTGGGATTTGCCGGTCATGTAGCGTACACACTCATAAAGTCCCGCATAGCCGAGGGATATGGTGGAATATCCGCCATAGAGGAGCTTGTCAATCTTCTCGCCCTTGTCAAGACGTGCCAGCGCACCGTACTGCCAGAGAATGGGTGCGGCATCGGAAAGAGTGCCTTTTAAACGGTTGTGACGGCACATAAGGGCGCGGTGGCAAAGCTCCAGACGCTCGTCAAAAATCTTCCAGAATTCATCGGGATTTCTGTCGGAGGAAAGGGCAATGTCAACAAGGTTGATGGTTACAACGCCTTGATTGAATCTTCCATAATATTTCGCCTTGCCGTTCTCGTTCACATAGGGGGTTAAGAAGCTGCGGCAACCCATGCAGGTGTAGCATTGACCGTCACCGTTTTTGTCGACCTTAAGCTCCTTCATCTTCTTTTCGGAGATGTAATCGGGAACCATTCTCTTTGCGGTGCATTTTGCGGCAAGCTTCGTCAAGTAGTAATAGGGCGCATCCTCATTCATGTTGTCTTCTTCAAGCACATAAACCAGCTTCGGGAAAGCAGGAGTAACCCATACTCCCTTTTCATTTTTGACGCCCATACATCTCTGTTCGAGAACTTCTTCGATTATCATAGCAAGGTCGCGCTTTTCTTCGGGTGTTTTCGCCTCGTTTAAGTACATGAAAACAGTAACGAAGGGAGCTTGTCCGTTGGTTGTTAGGAGAGTAACAACCTGATATTGTATAGTTTGAACGCCGCGGCGGATTTCCTCGCGGAGTCTATTCTCTACGATATTGCTTATCTGCTCATCGGTGAGGTTTCTGCCGATAGCTTCATTTTCTGCCTTAACATCCCTTGTGAATTTTTCGCGGCTCACTTGTACAAAGGGCGCAAGATGAGTGAGGGAGATAGACTGACCGCCGTACTGATTTGATGCCACCTGGGCAATGATTTGAGTTGCAATGTTGCAGGCGATGGAGAAGCTGTGAGGACGTTCGATAAGCGTACCGGTGATTACAGTGCCGTTTTGGAGCATATCTTCAAGGTTAACAAGGTCACAGTTGTGCATATGCTGTGCGAAATAATCCGAGTCGTGGAAATGGATTATTCCCTCGTTATGCGCCTTTACGATATCCTCGGGGAGCAAAATTCGATTGGTGATATCGCGGGAAACCTCACCTGCCATATAGTCGCGCTGGGTTGAGTTAATGACGGGGTTCTTGTTTGAGTTTTCCTGCTTTGCCTCCTCGTTATTACATTCAATAAGGGAGAGGATTTTATCATCAGTAGTATTTGACTGACGAACAAGGCTTCTTGTATAACGGTAGGTTATGTATATTTTAGCAAGCTCAAAGGCACCGTGGGCCATAAGCTGATGCTCAACCATATCCTGCACTTCCTCCACACCGGGGGAGCGTCCAAGACTTTCGCAGGAAATGACCACACTTTCCACAATGCGCTCAATTTGCATGGGGGTTATGCGCACCCCCTCCTCAACAGCGGCGTTTGCCTTTTTTATAGCTGTAGCGATTTTTTCTTTGTTAAATTCCGCTTCGGATCCGTTTCTTTTGATGATTTTCATGACTGCAACCATGACCTCGCAGTGCGATGGCTTCCTTTCCGTGTTTTTGTATGTATATATGGTGCGTCAAACACAAGATATAGTATGTGCCGCCTTTACATGATACCATATATTGTGTTTTTTGTCAAGGGGGATAGACATTTTATTTTATTTTTGGCGTTGTATACAAATAAAGCCGCCCTATATTGTACATATTAAATCAAGAAATGGGCATAATAAAAACATTTTGCCATTGTTTATAATTACATCTTGCTTTGTTAAAGAAAATGTTGTATAATTAATTTGTGTACGCTGACGAGAAAAGAGGAGTGCCATGATACAAATATACATCGCCCATTGCCAAAAAAACAATGAGCATGACAAGGCAAGGCTGCTTGCGGAATATGGAGTGAACAAAGCCTTTGGTTTAACATCGGCTCTTTGCCATGATGAAAAGGGAAAACCGTACTTTGAGTCCGATTCTTGTATATTTGTGAGCATATCCCACAGCGGTAAATTTTGTGTTGCCGCCTTGTCAGATGGGGAAATCGGTGTTGATATTGAGCCGATGAACGGCGATGAAAAACGGCTTCTTCGCCTTGCTGACAGGTATTTTACTCGTGATGAGTATGAATATGTCCTTGAAGACACCAGACGGCGGTTTTATGAGGTTTGGTGTGCTAAGGAGAGCTATGTAAAGTATACGGGCAAGGGGCTTTCCCAGGGGCTTTCCCGTTTTTCCATCCTAAATTTGCAGGGTATAGATGAAAATATTCGTTTTTCCCGCGGCATATATGAAGATAATATGATTGCCATATGCTCTGAGGAAGTGTGGTCGGGGGAGCTGACATATATAGAAATTTAATAATGGGGAGTAGTTATGCGGACGCTATATATAAAAGAAAATGATGCCGGTCAGCGGCTTGATAAGTTTCTCTCCAAGGCAGTAAAAGCGCTTCCTAAATCCCTTATGTACAAGTCCATTCGCACAAAGAAAATTAAGGTGAACCGAAAGCGTACGGAAATCGGATATATTTTGAGGGAAGGGGACACGGTAGAACTGTTTCTATCCGAGGAGTTTTTCTCGGAGAGGGCGGTCACCGAGGCTTTTATGAAGCTTAACCCAAAGCTTGATATAGTATACGAAGATGAGAATATCATGCTTCTTGACAAGCAGGCGGGAGTTATAGTACATTCGGATGACAATGAGGAGATTAATACTCTAATCAGCCACGTCAAGGCGTATTTATATAAAAAGGGAGAGTATAATCCCGCCGAGGAGCAGTCCTTTGCTCCTGCCCTTTGTAACCGAATTGACCGAAATACGGGCGGAATCGTTATCGCCGCGAAAAATGCCGAGGCGCTTCGGGTGATGAATGAAAAAATCAAGAATGACGAGCTGTCAAAATTTTATCTTACCGCCGTGCATGGTAAAATGCCGAAAAGGGCAGACACCTTGAGGGGCTATTTAAGAAAGGATTCTGCAAACAATATGGTGGATATCTCTGAGGAGAAGAAAAACGGCTACAAGGAGATTATCACAAAGTATCGCGTCCTTGAGGAAAAAAAGGATTTGTCGCTTGTTGAGGTAGAGCTTGTGACTGGAAGAACCCATCAGATACGTGCTCATATGTCGTTTATAGGCCATCCGCTTCTCGGTGACGGTAAGTACGGAATCAACCGCGAGGATAAGCATAAGGGATACAAATTCCAAGCCCTCTACGCTTATCGGCTTGAATTTAAGTTTAAATCAAAGGGTAGTGCCTTAGATTACCTTGACGGCAAAGTTTTTTCGATAGACAAGGAAAAAATATGGTTTCTCAGAGAATTTAACTGAGGTTTTTGGTATGCTCGGGAGGTGAGCGAATGAAAAAATGGTTTAAAAATATTTCGGCGGGGGCAAAGAAGATTGCCGAGACCCCCTTTCGGAGATTTATACCCACACTGATGCTTATTGCTCTTATACTTAACATAGTTATTGAAGCCCTTGCGAGAAATTCCTTATTTGGGATGCTCTCTTACCTTTTCACTTCACCTCTGGTGTTTTTTGTAAACCTCCTCATAATATTTTTAACCTTCTGCCCGTGCTTGCTTATCGGAAAGAGAATTCCGCTTCTTACTTTTACCGTTGCATTGTGGCTGGGTATCGGCATAGGAAATGCCGTGGTTCTTTCAAATCGGGCAACTCCCCTGTCGGCAATAGACTTCCTCGTTTTGAAATCGGCATTCACGATGCTGCCCATTTATTTTAACATCATACAGATAATCTTAATGCTCGGACTTATCGCTCTGGCGGTGGCTTTTGTAGTGTTACTGTTTATAAAATTTCCCTGCAGTAAGGTGGTTTGGCACAAATCCGCGGCGTGTATCGGCCTTGCATTTGTAGCCATATGGGTTGGTTCAACAATTATTCACGCAGATATGAACAAAACTGAAAAATCGGATGAAGAGCTGTCTGTTACCTATGAAAAGTACGGATTTGCTTATTGCTTTTCCCAAAGCCTTTTCGTTCATGGTGTAGACAAGCCAACCGATTATACCTCCGATAAGGTAAATGAGATTATTGATACTATTACCGCTGACGGTCAGCCCGAAACAGATATACGCACAAAACCAAATATAATATTTGTCCAGCTTGAATCCTTTTTTGATCCGAATCATGTAATAGGAGTGGAATATTCCACCGATCCAACGCCAAACTTTAATCGTTTAAAGGAGGAGGGCGTTTCGGGATATCTGGGCATGGCAAATGTAGGCGGAGGCACTGCCAATACGGAATTTGAGATTTTAACGGGTATGAATTTAGAGCATTTCGGCTTTGGCGAATACCCATATACTACCGCCCTTAGGGACCGTGCCTGCGAAAGTATTGCCGCCAATTTAAAAAGGATTGGTTATTCAACTCATGCCATGCACAATCATATTGCGGATTTTTATGATCGAGATTCGGTTTATGCCAACCTTGGATTCGATACCTTTACTCCTATCGAAATGATGAGAAATATCGTGAAAAATCCCCTGGGATGGGCAAAGGATGAAATGCTGACGGGCGAGATTATTTCCGCGCTTGATTCTACGGACTCTCGTGACTTTGTTTTTGCAGTCAGTGTACAAGCCCATGGAAAATACCCCGATGAGGAAATCGAAAACAATGGCGTTGCGGATGACGGATACGAAGATTTAGGCGTTGTTTCGGACGAGGGGCAACATGCTGTTAAGGTTTCCGGTATTGCGGATGAGGGAGTG
The DNA here is from genome assembly GCA_045592185.1 of Candidatus Flemingiibacterium sp. GTDB lineage: Bacteria > Bacillota > Clostridia > Oscillospirales > CAG-272 > Flemingiibacterium. The sequence continues at coordinate 2,735 of JAZNUF010000240.1, read as the reverse complement.
CATAATCAGTTTACCTACTATGTAAATCAGGTTTATGAAATGGATTTGTTTGTCGGTGAGCTGACAGAGCAGCTTAAAGAGCGTGACGAGGAGTGCATTGTAGTATTTTACGGCGACCATATGCCCGCCCTGCCGCTGACTGACGGGGACGTCACAAACGGCGATATATATGAAACCGAATATGTGATATGGAGCAATTACCTCTTTGCCGAGCTCTCTGAGGGAGAGGATTTGAACTGCTTTGACCGTGATATGGAGGCATACGCCCTTTCCGCATATGTACAGAAGCTGTGCGGCATAAGCATCGGAAACATAACAAAGCTTCACCAAAGCGATTTACTTAACGAAGAGGATAAGGATGAATGTCTGCGCATACTCGAATACTCACAGCTTTATGACGAGGACAGCGGCGAATACACTCCCACAGATATGAAATGGGGAACCCGAGAGATTGTATTGTCGTCCTATCAAATGTCCGGCAACACTCTTTATGTAAGGGGCGAAGGCTTCAATGAGTACAGCACTGTAATCGTGGACGGTATTAAGAGAAGCACCAGCTGTATAAATGAACATACCTTGGCGGTGGAGAATGTGTTTTTCTCCGTTGACAGTGTTGAAGTGGTTCAAAGTGCAGCGGGCATCGGCGACATATACAGAGCTGTTATGGAGCAGTAACAAGAAGTATAATCACTTCAAAGAAGTATAAAAAGACAGTGGCTGACATATTTGTCAGCCACTGTTTATGTAAAGGGAAATCAATAAAAATATTTTATGTTTGTATGCTCCTCGTCCCATATATATCCAAAGGACGCCAGCTCCTCTGCCGTCAGAAGCAAATATTTGCGGCTGATTCGACCCTCTCTATCGGGGACGGGGTCATCATGAGTAGTGTCAACAAAATATGGGGTTCCGTCTATAAGCACCACATTCCACGCATGGAGGTCGGAGTTGTCTGGAGTTATTCCAGTAACAACTATAGATGGAATACCCGCCATTCTGCAAAGGAGATTAAAGGCTGCACTGTAGCCTTGGCATATAGCCGAGCCGTTTATGAGAACACCATAGGGCAGGCGGGATTCAAGGGTGAGATTACCCGACAGGTAATTATCGTAGTCGTATTTGCAGTTTAAGATTATATAATCGTGTATGGCGATGATTTTTTCAACATCATCCATGTCATCGGTTATGATAAGGTCAAGAATCTCTTTTGCTCTTTCCTCGGAGGCGGCGGCGTAGCTTTTTAGTTTTTCAGCGTTGCCGCTGTATTCTAACTTGAGGGTGTATTTGTTTTCACTGGGAATATAACTGCATTGGAGGTAAGTTGTGTAGAAATATTCAAGATGCAATATATTGGCAAGTCTGTAATATTCCGACCAGACTTCATAAGGTATGGGGCTTTCAAAGGTAAACTCGGTAATAAATTCTCTGTTGAGTATATAGAATAGGTCGATAAGCTCCGATTCGCAGAGAAGCGGATTTTCCTCGGCATTACTCAAAATTGCCGATTTTCTGTACATATACGGGTCAGCCTTGTAATCAATTATTCTCACGGCTATTGACGAGGCTTCGCCCCTTGTGGCACTTGCTTCACCGTCATATATGCGATATCCGTCCTCGGCGGGGTAACCCCTCAAAAGATACTGATTGTATGCGGTAGCGGCGTAAATATCGGGGGAATCCGCTAAGTCAATGAATGGATTTTCGATGTTGGCAAGAGGGATTTCAAGGGCCAGCACCATCATCTTTGTCATTTTGGAGCGAGGTATGGGCATATCGGGTGAGAAGCCCTCGGAGATAGCCTCCTCGGATAGTATTCCAAGCTCATAGGCTTTGTTAATATACGGGGCAGACCAATGGCCTTCAAAGAACTTTATTGCTAAAGAATCAATATCAGAGCCTTCAACCCCTATAGAATTTACGAGAATCTTTGTAAATTCCGCGTATGTAATATTCCCATCGGGGCGGAAGCTTCCGTCAGGGTAGCCATGGATTATTCCCTCGGCTACAAGGCGAGTCACGTCCTCATAATACCAATCGCCGTGCGCAACATCGGGGAAGGGGGAGATATTTAAGACAGCTTCGGATTCTGCCTCTTCAGCTTCGGAAGAATCAGCGTTGCCATCCACATCGACTGCTTTGTCAACAGATATGTCCGACATAGCTTCGGCAGCCGTAAGTGAGGGCATAAATAGGGCAAGGAGTAAGGATATTTCGAGCATAAAGGCAATAAAGCGAACAAAAAATTTGCGGTTCATTTTTTCTCCTAATTCAAGATTATATTTGCAGGTGTATACTCAAAAATCGAATTTGCCCAAAGGTGGATATCAACATTAAGTTTGCCCCTTAAAAATATTTTATCATAATAAAGTATAATTGTCAACGGTATTGAATCGCCAATAAATTTTTTTACATTTTCACCGCATAATTAACCAAAACCCTGCTTTTTGTTAAAAATAAATGAAGTGAATGTTGCAATTTTTCACTGCTTCATTCACTTCATTTGTATTACAGAACTTTTGATAAAAATTCCCGTGTGCGTTCATGTTTGGGACTTGCAAAAAATTCGCTTGGTGAGTTTTCTTCGAGAATCACGCCGTCATCCATGAACAAAATTCTGGATGCAACTTCTCTCGCAAAGCCCATTTCGTGAGTAACTACTACCATAGTCATCCCTTCCTGTGCCAATTCCTTCATGAGGTCAAGTACCTCGCCGACCATTTCTGGGTCAAGGGCAC
>JAZNUF010000239.1:0-10301 GCA_045592185.1 Candidatus Flemingiibacterium sp. | reverse complement strand
GAAAAGGTGTAATCAATGGGGATTCCCTCAATAGGCTTTCCCTCTCCCTGCCGCGGTACAAAACCGTTTGGTGACGGACTTGAATATCCGCTATTTTGAAATTCAAAAGCGACTTTTTCTCCATCGAGTTTAAGTACGGCGGAAAAGTGATTTCCTTTCTTGGAAACAAAGCCTGATAGCAAGTCCGTACGTCCCTCGGCAATGAGTGCTTTGGCTTCCGTAACCGATATGCGTCTGCCGGCGATTGTGCCCCAAATTCCGAATTTACACCCCTCTTTGTAGCCTCGGCAGCCATAGCCGCGGCGGGTACGCACCACTTCACGCCCGCAAAGAGGGCAGTTTCCGATAACATCCCCCGCAAATCCGTTTGAATCGGGAGAAGAGGAAAGGGCGAATATCTGGGAGATTTCCTGCTCGACAATTTTTGTGGCATCCTGAACGGTAATTTCTCCCCGATATACCCGTTTCAGCGCTTTGCCGAGTTCTGCGGTTTTGTATTTGTCCATTCCTATACCCATATCCCCCAGTGAATCCACTAAATTCTCTCCATCGGGCAGGATGGTATAAACATCTTTTTTAAGCTGTATATAGCCCGAGGAACGAGCGTTGTCGATAATCTGCGTACGGGTAGCCTCCGTGCCAAGCTCTAGTCCCTCAAACACCGCACGGTATTCCTCCGTATCATCAGTATCATCAAACTTTTTTGAGAGCTCGTCACGGAAAGGATTTTTCAGATAATTGTTGAGCGTTTCGATAGTGTAATGCTTGGGCGGAGTTGTTTCTTTCTCCACGGGACTAAAGGCGATATTTATTGAATCCCCCGTCTGGAGCTTTGGTAAAATCTTATCTTTTGAGGTATATTCGTCAATCTTCGTCCAGCCCGGCTCTACCATTACTGTACCCTTTAAGGTAAATTCCTCTCCGTCCTCCGGCGGATTTCCCACCTTAATCTTTATCTCCGTCTTGTCAACGATGCAATCCGCAGAGCAGAATACCGCCGCAAACCGCCGCATTATTGCGGAGTAGACTTTCATTTCGTCCTCAGAAAGTCGCTTTTTATCGGGAATTTTCATAGTGGGAGTCAAGGCGGAATGGGCTTCAATTTTAGAGTCGTCAAAAACTTGCTTTGTATCTTTAAAAGTTACCGGATAACCGATGGAGGCAACCCTCTCTACGATTCTCTTTACCTTATCCTTCTCTGCCGTGGCAAGATACTCTGAATTGGTTCGGGGATATGTTACATAGCCCTCCTCGTACAATTTCTGTACGATTTCAAGGGACTCAGCCATCGACATCTTGTACTTTTTTCCAAGGAAGCCCTGCAGCTTCGACAGCGACCACAGTTTGCCCGGAGATAGCTTGTCTTTTTTTCGTTTAACCTCGGTAACCGTAGCTCCGAGAGAATTGTAACGTGCGCAAAGTTCCTCACATTGAATGGAGGAGTTTTTATCGAATTTTTTCTTTGATAATAGCTCAACCGTTTCTCCATTTGTGGTTTGGGATGAAAAAGGCTGATAATACTTTTCGGGAGTAAAATTCCGTATAGCGCGGTCACGCTCACAAATTGCGCGGACAATAGGAACAATTACACGCCCGACACGAAGTAATGTCCCCGATTTCAGGGTAGCATAACGAGTGAGGTTTATACCGTAAAGCCAATCCATATAGGTACGTGCAAATCCTTCGTCAGCAAGACGGTCATAATCCGCCTCGGAGGGTGGATTCGCCGCTGCCGCTTTAATAGTTTCCGCCGTTTGGTCGGGAAGCCAAAGTCTTGCAAATTTCTTTCCCTCTACCAAAAACGGGTCAGATGGAGAAATGTCAAAAGATTTCATTATACAAAGGCGGACGATTATCTCTCCCTCGCGGTCGGAGTCCCCAGCGTTGATGATTGTATCCACATCAGAACGGTTACACAGAGCTTTTATGGTTTCAAACTGCCTTGCAACTCCACCGTCCCCCGAGCGAGATTTTTGAAGCTCGTACTTAAATTCATCGGGAAAACACGGAAGCCCCTCCATAGTCCATTTTCTGGAGGGGTCGCCGCCTGTATATCCCTCAATATCCATGAGAGAGAAAAGGTGTCCGTATGCCCAAGTTACATAATATTCCCCATAAGTATAAAATCCGTTTCCCCTCGCGCTTCCGCCGAGAGCCGTTATTATAGAACGGGCAAGTGATGGTTTTTCGGCAATAATCAGTTTCATATAAGTCTCAATTCCTTAAGCATAACCACACCTGCAAAAAGGGTAAATACGCTGACGAGTGTGGATATCAGCATAATCTGTCCCGCCAGGTGATGGTCGCTTTTCATTTGCTTTGCCATAATATAGCAGGAAACCGCCGCCGGGCTCCCGAAGATAACAAAAATGATGCCAAGGGGCACACCTCTGAATCCCATAACAACAGCGGAAAATACAGCCGCCAATGGTAATAGTGCAGTCTTAATAAGGGATGAGGAAATGGCAGGAGTAATTCTGCCGCGAAGAGAATTAAGTCTGAAATTCGCCCCAAGACTTATAAGGGCAAGAGGCGCCGCCATACTCGAAAGATAATCAATACTTCTTTCCATAACGGTGGGGACGGTTTTTACGGTAAATATCCAAGCAAATGCAAGGATAATGGAAATAATCAGCGGATTTTGCACCACAGTTTTGAGAATTTTTAATAAGAATTGGCGCTTGGTGAGCTTTATCTCCGATGGAGCAAAAATACTGAGCTCAATAACGGCAAAAACGTTATAAAGTACCACAACTAACGGAAGCACTGTAGCAATAGCCGCCGCGCCCTCCCCCGGGAACATATTCTCGGCAAGTGTAATTCCGAGAATAGTCGAATTTGAGCGATATGCCCCTTGAATAAAGGCTCCGCGCTTACGGTTATCCTTAATAAAAATCGGCACAAGCAGGCACAAAAGTACGACAGATACAATAACCGTTACACAACAAAATAATATAAGGTTAAAATTAAGACTCTTTGACAGATCAGCACCTACAATATTCTTAAATATAAGACAAGGCAGACAAACGTCAAATACCAACTTATCACAGACAGTGAGAAAATCCTCAGAAAAGAACTTGCATTTACCGAGTACCGCACCGAGAATGACAATAACAAAAATCGGAGCTACCGTATTTACGCTGAAGAGAACACTCTCTATCAAAGATATCGCCTGCCTTTATTTTAAGAAATCAGGTAAAAATTCGGAACTTACATTGCTCTTGGCAAAGCTGTAAATCTGCTCCATAGTCCAAGTACGGCCGTATGCGCTTGTACCGAAAATCGGTGTGCCGTGAAGTGAAACAAGCTCCTCGGTATAGTCCTCCATAAGATAAATTTGAAGACCAAGACGTTGTTTATTGTAGTGTGTAACGGTGGGATTGTAGACGGGATTTTCTATGGTTAAATTTCCATCTTTATCTTTTACAATATCAAAGGTAACCATACCGCCGACAAGATTATAGCTGTTATACTGAGTAGATATGAAATTTCCCATGGAGTAAATAACAAGCGTATCGCTGCCGTCAGAAGCCTTTTTCCATTCCATAGGCTGAATCACATGGGGATGCATACCGATAATAACGTCTGCTCCCGCCTCGGTAATGGCAGTGGCAAGAGATTTTTGGGAATTTGACGGAGTGAAACTGTTTTCGTCCTCCCCACCCCAATGCATTACAACAAACACAAGATCTGCAAGCTCGCCTGCTTTTTTTGTCATGCGAACAATTTCCGCTTCATCGATATATGGAATATACAATTCGCTTCCGGCCGGAAGATACATATTGTTAGTGCCATATGTGTAAGAAATAAAGGCGATGGAAACGCCCTGCTCCTCCACAACTCGGATGGTTTCATAATCAGCCTTATTATAATATCCGCCAATCATGGTAACATCCCGTTCTGACCAATAGTCAAGGGAATTCTTATATCCTGCCGCTTTTTTATCGAGCATATGATTGTTGGCGATGTTTATAATATCAAACCCAAGCTCAATTAAGGTGTCGCCCACCGCTTCGGGAGTATTAAAATTAGGAAATCCCGACACGCCCAGCTCATCTTTGCAGATTGGGGTTTCCTGATTTATAAAGGCAAGGTCCGCATTCTTTATAAGCTCCGCCACACCATCGTACATATCTATAAAGTTATACTCCTGTCCCTCTTTGGCACGGGACCGAGCATCAAGAAATACGTTTTCATGGATTATGTTATCCCCTGCCGCAAGAAAACTGATTCTGACCCCATCGTCACTTGGAACTGTAATATCCGCAGTGGTGTCCGTATTATCCTCGGTATCTTCTCCGGTATTAAATGTTGGGGCGTCAATACGCTGTAGTGACGTATCCTCGCCGCCATCTCCGGTATTTCCGCATCCGCCAAAAAGCATTGTAAAAAGTAAAATAGCCGCCACTATTTTGCATGAACGAATCATATGTACACCTCTCATTTTTCTTTTTTGTCCGAGCTGCAAGGAGCTTTGAAAAAAGCGGTGAGATCTGCCCACCATCTTTCCTCGTTGTCTTTGCGAAATCCAAGCCACTTAATAAAAGCTTCATCGCAGTTCCCCTCAAAATAGGCGGTATGGGTACCGTGGAGATCCATATAATTCATGGTTTGTCTTCCCATGATGAACATGGCTTCTCTGTCGTCTGTACCGACAGCCTTGGCAAGGTCGGCAATAATTCCCTCCTTACCCATCCGGAATTGACAAATCCCCACAAAAGCATCGTCCACCCACGCACCGTAAGCCAAAAGGTCCGGGTTATATAAAACATTGCATTTTTCGCAAAGTTCCTCTTGAAAACTTTTTTCACCAATCGGTTTGATTATCAGCATATATATTTAATCTCTCACCGAGAGTTCCTTTCTTTTTTATTTTATCCGTATGCTTTTTTTCAGATATTCCACCTGAGTTTTAGTAAGGTGTCGCCAATGACCGCTTTTCAGATTCCCTAACTTCAGGTCGCCAATGGCAACTCGAGTGAGCCGTTTTAAATTAAGTGAACACAGCTCACACATCTTTCGTATCTGTCGGTTGCGGCCCTCAAAAAGCTCCATTTCAATAACGGAAGTATCCCCTCTGCGGGTATCCTTTTTTACGGATATGACTCTGCATTTCACGGGCATGATTTCATAACCGTCAATAACCATAGGTGATGACAGCCGCTTTACGGAAGCTGAGTCAACTACGCCCTCAATCTCTGCATGATATATCTTCGGTACAGTATGTCTTGGGTGAGTAAGTCCGTTTGCAAGCTCACCGTCATTTGTCAGCAAAAGTAAACCGTCTGAGTCCATGTCAAGCCGCCCCACGGGGTAAATTCGCTCCTGTATGTCATGACAAAGTCCCACTACCGTGGGACGCCCCTTTTCATCAGAAGCAGTAGTTACATATCCTCTGGGTTTGTTAAGCATTATGTAAATATACTTCTTGAATCCTATTTTTACAACTTTACCTTGGTATTCAACCCTATCGGAATCGGGATCTATTTTCTGCCCGATTTCCGCTGTGATTCCATTGACTTTAACCGCACCGCGGAGGATTTCCGCCTCCGCGGCACGGCGGCTCATAAGTCCGGAATCCGCCATATATTTCTGTAAACGAATTTCAGTTTTTTCAGTCATTTTAGTTAAATATTCTTTCAAAAAATCCCTGTTTGTATTGTACTCGGCCCACCGTTTCTTCAGCTATGAGAGGGACCTCCCCGATGACCTTGTCACCGTCTAAAAATTCAATCTTTCCTACTTCATCCCCAGCCGTTACAGGTGCGTAAAAATATCTCGGCAAAATGACACGGCGGGTAATATTATACTCATCACGGGGAAGAATAAGCGAAAGTCCCTCGGTATTCCGCACTAAAACCTGATGCCCGTCACCGCCGATGCAAGGCATAATAAACGCCGACTCGGCGGCATCAATGAGATTAAGCCGCATAACAGCGGAAAAGCCCGAATCCAACATTACAGCATGATCGTTCCAATCGTTAGGGGCATCGAGAGTAACGGCAATTAAGGTCAGCCCATCTCGCTCCGCAGCCGATACGAGGCAACGGCCGCTTGCCTTGGTAAAGCCTGTTTTTACCCCAATAGCACCGTCATACATTCGAAGCAGCTTGTTGTGATTGCGTAAATTTCGTGCAGCCTCGCCATACTCAATCTTGTGGTTTGCTGTAGAAACAATTTCGCGGAAGCTCTCATTTCCCATGGCGTAAGCTGCAAGATGTGCCAAATCCTCGGCAGTGGTATAGTGATTTTCATCGGAAAGTCCGTGTGGATTGGTAAAATGGGTGTTAGTAAGCCCCAACTGCGCCGCTTTTTCATTCATAATCTCAGCAAAGCCCTCAATAGAGCCTCCCAATTCTACGGCAATGGTAGCGGCGGCATCGTTAGCACTTTCAAGCATAACCGCCCAAACAAGCTCCTCGAGTGTTATCTTATCCCCCACCTTAAGGTAGATGGACGAGCCCTCCACAGAAACACTTTTGTCTGTCACCGTAACCTCTCGGTCAAGCCCACCCGCTTCAATGGCGCAGATAGCTGTCATGATTTTGGTGGTGCTCGCCATAGGACGGCGAGTTTTTCCATCCTTTTCGTATATTATCTGTCCCGTTGATTCTTCAAGCAGAACAGCAGATTTTGCGGATAACGACAAGGCCTCTATTCTTGGCAGCAAATCCTCTGAGGCGTGAGTCGGAACGGCTGACAAAGCAATTACCGCCCCTAAAAATAAGGTTAAAATTTTCTTTCGCATAAGCGACCTCCATATGTGTTTTCTCACATAAAGGATTTGTCGTTTGTGCTCATTTATACTGCGAAAATTATTCCTCGGAATCTATCTCTTCGGCAGAATCGTCCTCTGCGTCAGTTGATTTTTTCTCAGAATCTTTTTTGTCTTTCGCAAAAATTGCTTTAATTTTATTTATAATATCGGGGGATTTTTCAATAAGATTGGATATTGAATCAATCTTGTCACCGCCCCCGGCACTTCCTGCACCTACATTGAGAAGCTGAACATCCCCGTTTGGAGAAATAACGAGAAATCCCACCGGCTGTACGGTAACGCCCGTTCCTCCTCCACCTCCGAAATTGGTTGTCGCAGGCATAGGACGAGGAGCTTCCTCTGCCGCCTTTTTCCCATTTTTTCCTACATAATCAATACCGCCCGAAGCGAATCCAACCATAATCTTGGAAACGGGTATAACAGTGGTACCGCCGGGGGTATTGATAGGAGTACCGATTATGGTGTTCGCATCCACCACATTTTTAATCTGTTCAAGCGAGGTTTCAATAATACCTGAAATTTTGTTGTCTGCCATTTTTATATCTCCCTTTTATAAAAATTTCATTTTATACTTATTTAAAATACGCCCACGCGCTTCGTATGGCAATATCAAAAAGCTGCCATACCCTAAAAGAAAATGTAATATCTGCCGAAAACGTAAGCTTTTCCGAAGTAAAATCCGGCTTAACCTCCACTACGGCGTCCTTTTCATATTTGAAATGAAGGCAGTTGTCAAACAGCTCCATAAGGCAGCTGACGCCGCCGCAAACGGCACCGTAAAGAACTGCCGTATTTGCGGCATTGTCCGTTGCGACTATTATAACCAGCCTTTTTACTTTGATGTTAAGATGATTACCAAATCGGGTAATGAACTTGATAACCACTTCCCGAAGCTTACCGATAAGCTCCACAACATCTCTTTTTTCTTTATTCTCAGCCGGCTGTGTGTTTGCCTTGTCCTTTGTTTTAGCTTTTGTTGATTTTTTTGATTTTTCGCGAAGGAGTCGCTTTTTTTCCTTTGCCTTCGATTTTTCAAGATTTTTCTTAAAGCGTTTTATCTTGTAGTCGGCAAGACGAATCGTCTTTTCTTTTCGCGGATATAGCGGTATACGAAATATTCCTACCCCGAGCTTAATTATAAAGTCGTCACCAACAATAATTTTTACGCTGACTTTCAGAGCGAGAATTATGAGAATTAACAATAAAATCAACGCGGCTATGAAAAATCCCATCACCTCTCGCCTCCTTAAAACTTATTCTTTCTCTGCCTCGTCAGCAGAAATTTCGGGAACAGCCATGAAGTCCACCGGTACAAGTTCCTCAATGGTACTTATACCGAAAAGGCGAAGAAAATTATCAGTGGTTTTGTACAGGGCAGGCCGCCCCGGTGCGTCAAGCCGTCCGCATATTTCAATCAATCCCTTATCCACAAGATTATTGACTGAGTAATTTGAATCTATACTTCTAACTGAATCTATGTATGACCGCGTAACCGGCTGATGATATGCCACAATCGCCAAAACCTCAAGAGAGCTTTTTGAAAGATTGCCGCCATTTCTTATACCTAATGCACCTCGAATTTTGTCAATGAAAACTTCCTTTGTGCACAGCTGACAGGAATCTCCATACATGACAAGCCGTATTCCGCGGCAGTTTTCTTCTTTTTCGTATTCCGCTGCCATTTCGGAAACATATTCCTTAACCTCGTTAATAGTTCCGTCAACAGCCTCTGCCAACTTCACATATTCAACAGCGTGCCCTGCGGCAAATAATATTGCTTCAATTATAGCTTTCTCCAACATTGTCACCTGCCCCAATATTTTTTTCGTGATTTAATTCTACCCTGAAGTCTGTAACCTCACCGAAATCGTCATCGGTAACAGGTCTTAGCGTAATTCTGTTTTTCTTAATAAGCTCCAGTACCGCAAGGAAAGTGGCAATAAGCTCACTCCTTGACTTTGCGCTTAAAAGTATGGACGTATAAAGAGATTCACCGTGTCTTACAAGATATCGGATGACTCCGAAAATTTTTCCGCTTACAGGTACTATAGGGGTGCGAAGTATTTTGTCAAAGGGTTGTTCTGCCGCTGCCCGATTAACATTTTCCATTGCTGCTTTATCGAGGGACCGAAGCATCGCAATCATGACACGGCTGAGTGCGGTGATTTTCTGCGGTTCAAGACGTCCGGAATCGGGCTTAACCTCATCCGCATCCTTGACCATGCGTCCCGAATAAAGGGAATACTGCTCATTAAGATATACAGCCGCCTGCTTCATCTTCTGATATTCGGCAAGAGCCGCAGCCAATTTAGCTCTCGGATCCTCCTCTTCCTCGGCGCGAGGCAGCAGCATTTTGCTTTTTATAAGCATAAGCTCGCTTGCCATAACGATAAACTCGCCGGCAACATCCATGTTAACCTGCTTTGCATTTTCGATGTACTCCATATACTGCTCAAATATCAGCGCGATGGGTATATCGGTAATCTGAACCTTGTTTTTTTCAATCAGCTTCAGAAGCAGGTCAAGAGGGCCCTCAAACTGTTCAAGCTTGTATGTAATATTATTCTCCATAACTGTGACCATGCCTTTGCCGCGCAAAAGCTTCCTTCCTCCGGAGTTGAAAATATTTTCGCCAAAATCCGCCTAAATTATTGGCAGCAACCACTGCATTCCTTCCGACAAAAAGGCTGTTATTGCCATAAGCGGCTTATCAAGCAAACCTATGAACAGCAAAAGCATAAGTACCATAGAAATGATTCTCTCATACTTCATAACCCCGAAATAATATTTATCCGGAAGAAAGCTATACAGTATCCGAGAGCCGTCAAGAGGCGGCACAGGGATAAAGTTAAAGATTGCCAAGGTAAGATTAAGCTGATGAAACATTCCTATGAATGTTACGATTGTCCGAATCAAGTTAACCGAAAATTCGCCCTCGACAGCCAATATTCCATTATCAAGAAACAGCAATAAAAGCTCGTAAGGAATAAGAATCAAAAAAGCTAAAATTAAATTCATCACGGGTCCGGCAAGGGCTGACAATGCCATTCCCAACTTCGGCTTCTTGAAATTTCCGGCATTAATAGGCACGGGACGCGCCCATCCGAAGCCGAAAAACAACATACATAAAAATCCAATGAGGTCAAGATGCTTCATCGGATTTAATGACAATCGTCCGCGGCTGTCCGCTGTATTGTCACCGAGGAGCTTTGCCGCAAAACCGTGAGCCACCTCGTGAAAGGTAAGCGCGATAAGCACGATAATAAGCACCTGCGCTAACATGAGAAGTGATACACCTGCAGCAGTCGCACTCGTAAAATCAAGCTGACTAAGCATGATTAATTCCTCCAACTTTTATCCTACTAAGCTCCGGCAATGTCAATACATGACAGAATTGCCGCCGCAGCCTCATCTTTTCCCGTTTCCTTAAGGGCAGAAAACGGCACAATCTCCGCATCCGCCGCAATATACGGATTCCCCCGAAGAGCCGATAAGGCGGCATTAAATTCGGTCTTATTCAGCT
>JAZNUF010000238.1:0-5726 GCA_045592185.1 Candidatus Flemingiibacterium sp. | reverse complement strand
TTTTGAAAATTTTTGAAAATAAATTCAGGGAACCCGGTAGGGCTCCCCGATAGGCTACATTATTAAAGGGAAATTTCAACTGAATCTGCAAAGTTACCGTGGTCACATACCGTCCGATTCTTGCGGCATTTTCTCTTGGATTTTGCGCCCTTTACGGTACATACAAGACGAGAAACGAGTACCACCGAGAAAATGACACATAAAACCCAGAGGATTAATTTCAGGACCGATATTTTGTAATTTCCGCTTACTGATACGGTCATATAGGGCTTTGAGCTTTTTTTACCGCGGTAAAGGGAAGTGGTGCAGGTGTGTGAGTGACCTATGGTAAGTCCTCTCTCACAATCAAGCTGCTTTGACAGCCTTTTTGCGCTTTTATGGAATTTTTTTGCAAGATTCGCCATTACAGTTGCCTCCGTATGCAGGGATTGTTTGAAACCGTTTATTTTTGATTCTTCCCTGACGAAGGCTTAGATATACCGAGTTTTTTTAAAATGCGTATATTTTTCGAGCCGAGGAAATAAGCAAGACCGCAAATGATGATGGAAGGTAGGGTGGCGACTATATACCCCCACCACAAATGAGCGCTTACCGAATCAAACAAAAGCTTCATGATTCCGTTATACATACCGTTTAAAAGATGTAGTATGGCGTAAGAAACCAGGCTCAAATTGCCGCCCCATGTGGTATTAACAAGGATGCCAAAACCTATGAGCAGGGCAAATAAAATGTTTGGTATGTTTGCGCCGAGAGAGATGATAAATCCCTTTGCGGGCGAATATTTCAGCCGTCCACCGTCAACGCGGATTTTATCCTTTGCCCCTATTTCCCAACATACGGTATAATTTAGATAAAGATAAAGTCCGATGGAGAGAAGCCCCGACAGCAGTAAAAGAGTTGAATTATCCTTGGTTGCGATGGTGAGCACCGTACCGAATACGGTAACGCCAAGCTGATTTAAAAAGAGCTTGACCATATTATAAGAATGTTCTTTGAAGAAATTCATAATTATGACCATGACTTGCGTAGCAAGTCTTCCTTTCTACGCGATACTTGTATCGCATTGGAATTGGGACCGGTTGGCGTCAGCCAAGCCTTGGTCAGTGACCGAGGCAGGTCGCAAAACACTGCCTGAAAAATTTATTTTTCAGACTTTCACCTTACTTTAACGTCTTTTTGGCAGCCGTAAGAGTGTTGCGAAGAAGCATGGTGATAGTCATAGGTCCTACTCCTCCGGGTACGGGGGTTATGTAGGAAGCCTTAGGCTCAACAGAGGCAAAGTCCACATCTCCCGTGAGTTTACCGTCTGCCTTGCGGTTCATGCCTACGTCAATGACTACTGCACCTTCCTTTACCATGTCGCCCGTGATGAAATCAGCCTTGCCGATTGCCACAACCAGAATATCGGCCCTGCGTGTGACCTCCGCCAAGTCTTTAGTGCGCGAATGGCACACGGTAACCGTGCCGTTTGCGTGTAGAAGAAGCATCGCCTGAGGCTTTCCTACGATATTGCTTCTGCCCACAACCACACATTCCTTGCCCGAAACATCAATGCCGCTTTTCTCGAGAAGCACCATAACGCCTGCAGGAGTGCAAGGGAGAAAATCGTAATTGCCAATCATAATTTTGCCCACATTAAGTTCATGGAAAGCGTCCACATCCTTTTTGGGGTCAATGTTAGCGATAATTACCTCATCGCTGATATGCTTCGGCAGGGGGAGCTGTACCAGAATTCCATGGATGGAATCATCCTTGTTGAGCTTTGATACAAGTGCCAACAGCTCTGCCTCGGTTGTAGCCTCGGGAAGCTCGTAGACCTCCGAGTGGAAGCCTACTTCCTCGCACCCCTTTTTCTTGTTGCGTACATATACCTTGGATGCAGGATCTTCACCTACAATAATTACTGCAAGTCCGGGGGTGACGCCCTTACCTTTAAGCTCGGCACATTCCGCCGCAATTTCACCGCGAACCTCCGCGGCAATCTGTTTTCCATCAATTATTTTCGCCATTTTGTGACTCCTTATTTTCTTGATTTTTTGTGTTATCTTGATTTTCAGCTTTAATTTCAAATGCCTTTTCTTCTTTTGCATCTTCGCCGGATGCAGTATAAACCGCCTCATAGGCTTCGTTGTCAAGCGCCGCATATTTAGCTTTTCTGCCGCAGATAATTAAAAGAATTATTCCGCCCACAACGCAAATTGCCGCTACCAACTGTGAAACGCGAATTGTTTTGCCAAATACCGATTCAAGCAGATATAAGCTGTCGGTGCGAAGTCCTTCGATAAAGAACCTGCCAAAGCCGTACCACACTATATAAAACAGGGTAATTTGTCCGTCATACTTCTTCTTTTTGTAAAATGTGTTTATGAGAATAAAGCCAAGGATGTTCCAAAGGGATTCGTAAAGGAAGGTGGGGTGGTAGTAACGCATCACGCCATCCTCCATAATGCCCATTCTCCAGGGGAGCAGAGTTTCTCCCCCATGAGCCTCGGCGTTGAAGAAATTGCCCCAACGTCCGATTGCCTGACCGATTATAAGTCCCGGCGAGGCTACATCAAGAAGTTTTGCGGTTTTTATTTTTTTTATTTTCGAAAAAACGAATATAGTTACAGCACCGGCGATAATTCCGCCGTATATGGCGAGTCCGCCGTTCCAAAGAGCTATGACATCGAAAAACGACTTGAACTGATAGGGCTTCATTATAACGTAATAAAGCCTTGCACCGAGCATACAAAAAACGATAAGGTATATTGCCAAATCAAAGGGAACATCGGAATTGATGCCCTCCCATTTTGCCTTGCGAAGAGATATAGCGAAGCCTATAATCATGGCAATGGCGATGATAATACCGTACCACATGATCGGGTGGCTTTTATCTGCCCAAGGCAGAGGAAGCCTGAATGCCACGGGATCAAGCTCGAAGTTCCCGATTCCAAGGCCCGGAAATGAGATTGTGTTTGAAAGAAGTGCAGGCAACATTTACTTTTCCTCCTCTTCAAGGGGCGTTACAATCGCCAAGGTGTAATATTCAGGGCGATATGCCTCACCTAACAATTCACAAGCTTCCTCATAGGTGATTTTCGAGGTGATGTCTACATAATCAAGCAAATCGCCGTCATCCAGCTTAAAGGACAAGAAATTGTTGGCGATTTCCTCGGTACTGTCAAACCATTTTACCATACCTGCGTAGAGGGCGCGCTTTGAACGCTCAAAATCTTCCTTTGAAAGTCCGTTTTTCTTAGCGGCTTCCACATATTCGGTGAAGCGTGCAAATACTTCATCGGGGTTGCGGCTTTCATCGGAAATGAAATTGTATGCGTAGCTGCTGCATATACTGTAGCCCGCGCCGAACTGATTTGAAATCAGTCCCTCTTCATAGAGCTTGTTGAAAAATTCTCCCGACTTGCCGAAAAGGGTATCGTTGATGATATCCATAGTGGCGGATTTTTTCATTCTTTCTTTTGGGTCATCAGGGATTTTTACGTCTTTAATTCCTATGGCGAACAGGGGCTTTGCCACCGCCATTGCAACCTGACGGCGTTCAATGTTTACCTCTGCTTTTTCTTCCGGATAGTCCCGAATAATTTCGACCGGTGCTTCGTCCTTCAGAATTTTGTCGCAGACCTCGTTTACCTTTTCGGCATCCACCTCGCCGCAGACAATAAGCATCATGTTGGAAAGATTGTAGAATACTCTGTAACATTCGTAAAGAATGTCCGCTGTAATGTGGGAAATGGATTCCACCGTACCCGCTACATTTATTC
The DNA here is from genome assembly GCA_045592185.1 of Candidatus Flemingiibacterium sp. GTDB lineage: Bacteria > Bacillota > Clostridia > Oscillospirales > CAG-272 > Flemingiibacterium. Next base: position 1,962 of record JAZNUF010000238.1, on the reverse strand, counting down.
TTACATTATGCTTTTCGTAAAGGTTTTCAAGGAGCATATGATGAAGCTTGCGGAAAGGGTGGTCATCGTACATACGAATTTCCTGCCCTATGATTCCTTGCTCCTTCGCTACCGTTTCCGGGGTGAAATAGGGAGTTTTTACAAAATCCAAGAGGATTTCAAGGGACTCGTAAAAATTCGAGGTCGCGGAGAAAAGGTATGCCGTCATTGTATTGCCGGTGTAGGCGTTGGCACTGGCACCGTACTTTGCGTATCGGGTAAAGGTGTCCTCACCGTTGGGATTTTCAAAAAGCTTGTGCTCAAGATAATGGGCAATGCCATCGGGGACTACCGTAAAATCCTTATCGCCTGCAAGCTTGAATTTGCTGTCTATAGAGCCATATTTTGTTGCAAAAAGCGCATAGGATGTGGAGAGCTTTTTGGGAAACACATAAACATCAAGACCGCTTTTGTGTTTGAAGCTATAGTATTCTTCCTTCAAAAAATTGTTTCTTTTTGTGGTTAAATTAAGCATTTGGATTCTCTCCTTTAAGTGTACCGTTTAAGAAATAAACCGTGTCAAGGCTGACATTTTTCGCTGCGGCAATGGCATCATCGCGGCTGACTGCGGCAATGGCCGCAGCCACATCATCGGGGTCGGAGAAAATGCCCATAAGAAGCCGGCCGAGATACCAGGATTCAAGTAAGCGTGCAGAATCGGAAAGCTCCCGATAGCTGTTGATAATTCCCAGCCTTGCGCTCGAAAACTCCTCCGCTGTGAAATCTCCGTGCCTCAGGGCTTCAAGCTGCTCGAGAATGGCTTTTTCGGCAATATCGCGGTTTTTGACTTCGATTCCGCTGGATACTATAATAAGCCCCTTGGCGGAATCGGGGGAGCTGGAGCAGTAGTAACACAGGCTCATTTTTTCCCGTACATTCATAAACAGCTTCGAGGTCACACCGCCGCCGAAAAGCTCGTTGAACATCATCATGGCGGGATAATTTTCATCTGTCATAGCGGTTCCCGACCTAAATCCGAGAACTAATTTGCCCTGATTTACAGCCATATCCTCGTTCACCCATTTCGGTGTGGTGCAAGCGCGGATGAGCTCCGTTTTGGGAATGGAGATAGGAGTACGCTGTATACTTGCGAAAATTTTCCCGAAGCGGTTAGCGATAGAATCTATATCGCAGTCCCCCACAAAGAAAATTTCCACAGGATAGCTTGAAAGAGCGTATTTGTACTGCTCGTACAGCGACTTTGCCGTGCAGGCGGAAACCTCCGCTACCGTTCCCGTTTCGGAGATTCCGAAGGCTTCGTTTTTGCACATTTCCTGTATACAGCGATTTTTGGCGTAAAAGGTTTTGTTGTTTATTTTTGCATTGATTTCATCTATAAGATTGCGTTTTTCGCTTTCCACGTAATCCTTACGAAAACTGCCGTCCTCGGTTACGGGATTTAGAATTATGTCCTCTAAAACCTCGGCAACCATATCGGGAAGATTTTCTCCGTCAATAGTGTAGCCGGGAGCAAGCATACCGGCTGAAATACCGAAAACCTGCACTTCGCCTCTTTTCATATTTCGCGAGGCAACATCCGTGTCGTAGAGATAGTCGAGAGCCTTATTCAGTTCTGCCATATTCGGATATTTCTTAGAGCCTCGCAGAAGAATCTGAGGAAGCAATGCGTTTTTTGCCGCAGTTTCACCTGACAGCGGCGCTATAAAATTCACGGACAAATAGCCCGTTTTGAATTTATCGGTGTTCAAGTAATGTAGGTTCACGCCCTTGGCGATTTCTTTTGTGATAATGCCCATTTTTAAGACCACAGCCTTTCTCTTGTAGGTTTGGGAAAATATTCTTAATATTATAATTGTACACCATGCGGCGGTTTAATGCAATAAATATAATGTGAATTTTCAAAAAAATTACTTAACAAATATTATTTGAGAGAAACTCGTATGCGGTCATCAATTATCATAG
>JAZNUF010000237.1:0-4160 GCA_045592185.1 Candidatus Flemingiibacterium sp. | reverse complement strand
ACGGCAGATTCCCCATTCTTATATCTATGGCTGCTATCCTTGCCACCGGTGGAGCCAGCGGAATTTTCGGTACACTTATTATGTTGCTTGCGGTGGTTTCCGGAGTTTTGGCAACTCTTGTAGTATCGAAGCTTCTCTCAGCCACTATCTTAAAAGGTACTTCCTCAAGCTTTACCTTAGAGCTTCCTCCATACCGTACGCCGAGAGTGGGTCAGGTTATTGTTCGCTCGATTTTTGACCGCACCATATACGTCCTCGAACGGGCTGCAGCTGTGGCTGCTCCTGCAGGGCTTATAATTTGGCTGCTCGCCAATATACAGGTCGGAGGTATAAGTCTTTTTAAGCATATATCGGATTTTTTAGACCCTTTGGGATGGCTCCTTGGATTGGATGGGGTCGTAATATCCGCTTTCATTCTCGGGTTCCCTGCTAATGAAATTGTCCTACCCATCATCTTTATGGGCTACAGTGCCGCAGGTAATCTTGGGGATGGAAATGCCATGGAGCTGCTGGCTTCTAACGGTTGGAACACCTTAAGTTACCTCAACATGATGATTTTAACCGTATTCCATTTCCCTTGTTCCACCACACTGCTAACCATAAAAAAGGAAACAGGAAGCCTTCTATATACCTTTTTGTCAGCTATTATCCCCACCGCTATCGGCTTTTTTTTCTGTATGATAACAGCCGCGCTGTTTCGAATTTAAAATACGGCCCAAAATTTCCAAAATTTCTCTTTTTACAGTTCGGCAATATTTATACGTCATTTTGGAAACACCTTGGTGATATAATATTATCCATCTTAAAAAATATAAATTCATCACCGTGATATAACGTATAAACCTACATGAGTTGAAAAGGAAGGATTATAATGTTAGAGCTAAAAAACATAGTCAAGGATTATCCTGTCGGTGACAGCGAGGTCAAGGCTCTTCGAGGAATCAGCGTAGCTTTCAGAAAAAGCGAATTTGTGTCAATTTTAGGCCCATCGGGCTGCGGCAAGACCACACTTCTCAATATCATCGGTGGACTTGACAAGTACACCTCAGGCGACCTGCTAATAGACGGACGTTCCACAAAGGATTTTCGCGACCGCGATTGGGACGCTTACAGAAATCATTCAATAGGCTTTGTTTTCCAAAGCTACCACCTTATTCCCCATCAAACCGTACTTCAAAACGTAGAGCTTGCCTTAACCCTTGGGGGAGTAGGAAAAAAAGAGCGAAAAATTCGGGCAAAGAAAGCCCTTGAAGCCGTAGGCCTCGGCGACCAGTTTAGTAAACGTCCCGGGGAGATGTCCGGCGGCCAGATGCAGCGTGTGGCCATTGCTCGCGCCCTGGTAAATAACCCAGACATCATACTCGCCGATGAGCCCACGGGCGCTCTTGATACCGAAACGGGCGTTCAAGTTATGGAGATTCTGAAAGAAGTATCCAAGGAACGCCTTGTCATCATGGTTACACACAATCCTGATTTGGCAAACAGTTATTCAACCAGAATTATACGTATGCTTGATGGCAAAATTACCGATGATTCCCACCCTCTTAGCGAGGAAGAATACAAATCGGAGTCGGAAGCCCAAAAAGATATGAAAAGCAATATCAAAAAGCCCTCCATGTCTTTCGGTACGGCGTTTATGCTTTCCTTAAAAAATCTGTTCACCAAAAAAGGCAGAACCATTCTTACCGCCTTTGCGGGGAGCATCGGCATCATCGGAATCGCGTTGATTCTCTCAATCTCCCAAGGAATGACCACATACATCGACACCGTACAGGAGGAAGCATTATCTTCCTATCCGCTTACCATTGAGGACACCACAATTGACATGGCAGCTCTCATGTCCGCATTCACGGGAATACGCGATGGCAAGATATCTCATGAAAATGACGCCGTTTACAAAAAATCCGCCCTTTACGATATGCTTAATGCCCTCAACAATCTGGATATGCAGGAAAATGACCTTCGCGCATTCAAAACTTATATTGAGGAGCAAATGGCTTCAGATACAGCAACACTTCGCGGCGCTGTCAGCGGTGTACAATACAGCTATCCACTGCCCTTAACCGTATACACGAAAAATATTGACGGGAACATCATTCCATCCGACACCACCGAGCTTATGACAGATATTGTTTCAGAATATATGGGTACAGATATGTCCGCCATGATGAATTTCGGACAATCCTCCTCAGGCATAATGGGGGCAATGACCTCCTCAAGCCTTTCTATGCAGGAATCTGCTATGAGGCTGTGGCAAGAAATGCTTTCGGGTAATGACGGCGCACCCATCAATGATTTACTTTACAATCAATACGATTTAGTCTACGGTGCATGGCCGAACTCCTACGATGAAATCGTACTTGTCCTTGACAAAAACAACGAGCTTGATGATATGACCCTCTACGCCCTCGGACTTCTCTCCGAAAAAGATGTAGACAATGTTATGTCTGCAGCAGTTGACGGCACAATTCTTGTGAATGATGAAAAAAGCTGGAGCTATGAGGAAATCTGCGCCCTTGAATACCGCGTAATTTGCACATCTGATTGCTTCATTTATGATGATGCCACCGGCCTTTACAAGGACCTGCGTGAAACAGATGCGGGCATCCGATATCTTTACGACAACGGACTCAAATTGCAAGTCACGGGTATCATACGTCCAAATGAGGATGCCACGGCATCAATGCTTACCGGAGCCATCGGTTACACTACCGCCCTTACAGAGCATATAATTACAAAATCTCACACCTCTGATGCAGTAAATGCGCAGATGGCATCTCCAAAAACCGATGTAATTACCGGACTTCCTTTTGCGGCAAATACAGGTAATCTGAGCAACGAAGAAAAGGAATCTGAGCTTCGAGCTTACCTTGATTCTCTCACGGAGGAAGAAAAGGCGGCAGCATACGTTAAAATCAAAAGCATCCCCTCGGAAGAAACCCTCAATCAAATGTTAGCCCAAACGGTAGGCAGCATGACAAGGGAAGAAATTGCCCAAACAATGGTTTCGTCAATATCAGCGCAAATGGGAGTATCTGAAGAGGAAATTTCCGAATACGTGGAATCGATGAGCGATGAGGAAATTACCGAATTATTCCGTCAAATGGCAATCGAACAGATAAAAGCACAGTACGCAGCACAAGTTGCGGCTGAAATGGCAGCTGTCCCCTCGTCCGCCCTTTCAATGGCTCTCACCGGGGAGCTTGACACCTATACTTCCGAACAGTTCGCTCTGTATTACGATGAAATCACGGAATTTTCCCCATTTACCTATGAGGACAACCTCCTAACCCTTGGTTATGTAGATTTAGACGATCCGTCAAGCATCAATATCTACGCTTCCTCTTTTGCAAATAAAGATATAATTGAGGAAGTTATCGCCGAATATAACAAAGATAAAGACGAACTTGAAAAAATCAAATATACCGACTATATTGGTATAATGTTATCCTCTATTACCACAATAATCAACGCAATAACCTATGTGCTTATCGCATTTGTGGCAATCTCGCTGATTGTTTCATCCATCATGATTGGAGTTATAACTCTGATATCTGTTCAAGAGCGTACAAAAGAGATTGGTATTCTACGCGCCATCGGTGCTTCAAAGAAAAACGTGTCAAGTATGTTCACGGCAGAAACCATTATTATCGGATTTGCCTCCGGTGCTCTCGGAGTTATCGTGACCTATCTTCTCTGTATACCGATTAACCTGATTATAAACAGTTTAACGGGAATACAAAATCTCGATGCAATCTTCCCCTTCTCTGCGGCGGTTATCCTTATACTCATAAGTATGCTGTTAACGCTCATTTCCGGCCGAATCCCATCAAAGAGTGCCGCAAAGAAAGACCCGGTGGAGGCTCTTCGTACGGAATGATACATTTACGGTTTTTTGCAAAATATTTTATCACTGTACTCGGTTGACAAATCGAACTGTATGTGATAAAATAAATTATATATTCAATGATTTTGAGGTGATGACGTGAAAAGGAATACAGACGATACGGTGAAAATTTGCGAATTTTGCAGATTCGCCACCGAAATTCCGAAAACGGAGGATATGCTCTGCGAGCACCGCGGAGTCGTATCTAAGGAGTATCTTTGCCGTAAATTTATATACGACCCTCTTAAACGAATCCCTCGCCGCCCTCCGGAAT
>JAZNUF010000236.1:0-10592 GCA_045592185.1 Candidatus Flemingiibacterium sp. | reverse complement strand
GCCCTTGGCGATATCGGCTGCTATTCTCTCGACATGGTACTCAACGCCATCGGATACCCCACTCCTAAGACCGTTTCCGCGTACAAATCCGATTTCTTCGGAACAAGTCCCGTTTACAACAATCCCATCGATGCCGCCCGTTTTGATGTAGATGACTTTGCTGCAGCATTTATCCGCCTTGAGCCGGGCAAATACGGTGACAAGAACGGAATTGTTCTTGATTTCAGAATCTCCTGGGCAATGCACGTGGACACCCCCGGTGACACTATTATCTTTGGCAAAAAAGGCGCCCTTCGCATCCCCTCCACCGATTGTTGGAACGGCACTGTAGGCGGTCCCATGAAGATTTACCATGACATGGCAGGTGCAAAGGTTGAAACCGTTGTGCCGATTATTCAGAACAAAGGAAAAGGATTATTCTACAAGAAAGTACGTTCCTTCCTTGATGCAATAAAAAATGGCGGTTCTGCCCCCGTCCCCACCTCACAGATTATCAAAAATCAGGCAATTCTTGACGGTATTGTTAAGTCTGCGGAGCTCGGCCGCGAAATCGAAATTATAATGCCCGAGGTTTAATGGAAAATTTAAGCTTTTGCCTTAGCAAAAAACATAAAAACCGCCGCACATCTTTTATGTGCGGCGGCTCTTTTATATTATGCGAAAATCAGTCCTCGGGCATATTTTCCCAGTTGTGATAAACCTCAATTACATCTTCATTGTCATCAAGAGCATCCAGCAGCTTGCTCATATTTTTGAGGTCATCCTCTCCTGTAAGAGTAATGTAGCTTGAGGGAATTTTATCATTATCGGCTGACGCTATAGCGTAGCCCTTGGCCTCAAGAGCTTCACGAACTGCGTTCAAATCCTCGCTCTCGGTAGAAATTTCAAACACACCGTCCTCTGATGCAAAATCTGACGCGCCTGCTTCAAGGGCATCTTCCATAAGCTTATCCTCATCGGTTTTGCCATCGTTTTCGATAACGATTACACCCTTTTCTTCAAACATGAAAGACACGCAGCCGGTAGTACCGAGGTTGCCGCCGAATTTGTCGAAATAGTGGCGGACTTCCGATGCGGTGCGGTTACGGTTATCGGTAGCAGCTTCAACTATAACGGCAACTCCGCAGGGACCGTAGCCCTCATAAACAATCTCTTCATAGTCCGCGGCATCAGCTCCCGAAGCTTTTTTGATTATGCGGTCAATATTGTCGTTTGGAACATTGTTAGCTTTTGCCTTAGCAATAAGAGCCGCCAGCTTGCTGTTAGAAACAGGGTCAGCACCGCCCTCTTTTACTGCCACTGCCATTTCCTTGCCGATTTTGGTAAAGATTTTAGCTCGTTGAGCGTCAGTCTTTTCCTTTTTGTGCATTATATTTTTCCATTTACTGTGTCCTGACATGGTTTTATCTCCTAAGTTAAATTTTTTCTGTTTTCTTAATACAAATGAGCCCGAAAGCGTTTCCGAGAACAGTTCTCACGCAGGCGGTAAGACCTACACGGAAATCACGTACTTTTTTGTCCTCGGCAGTCACAATCTGGCATTCGTGATAAAAACGGTTGAACGCCGCACAAACATCGAGAATATAACGGGTGACAACAGAGGGCTCAAGCTCATTAAGAGCTGACAGCACCTTTTCCGGGAAAACGGAAAGGACTTTGAGTAGTGCTTTTTCAGATGGATTCGTAATCATATCCCCTGCAGGTGCAAGGCTGGGTACACCGCCTGCTTTTTCGATAATGGAGCAGGTACGTGCGTAGGTATACTGAGCATAAGGGCCTGTATTTCCATCAAAATTGAGCGCATCTTCAAGGACAAAATTAATATCCTTGATTCTGCTGTTGGAGAGGTAATAGAAAACAATCGCGCCAACGCCCACAGCCTCGGCAATTTCTTCCTTGTTTTCAAGAGAGGCATTTTTTTCTGCCATGATTTTTCCTACTTTTTCAATGGACTCGGCAAAGAGGTCCTTTAAGAGAATCACATTTCCCGTGCGGGTTGCCAGCTTCGCGCCGTTGATGGAAACGGTACCGTAGGGCACATGAATAAGGTCCCTCGCCCACTCATAGCCCATAAGCTCAACCACCTTGAACCATTGAGCAAAGTGTAGGCTCTGCCCTGCGGAAGTGACGTATATGTTTTTATCAAAATCATAAGTTTTTTTGCGGTAAACCGCGGCTGCGATGTCACGGGTGGGATAGAGAGTCGAGCCGTCACGCTTCAAAATAAGGCAAGGGGGCATATTGTATTTTTCAAGGTTTACAATGGACGCGCCGTCATCGAGAGTCATTAGATTCTTTTCTTTCAGCTCTTCGACAATGGCAGGCATTTTGTCTGTATAGAAGCTTTCACCGTTGTAGGAATCAAATTCTATATTCAGCTGCTTATAGGTGCTGCTGTACTCCTTAAGGCTTATTTCAATAAACCATTTCCAAAGAGCCGTATTCTCCTCATCGTGATGCTCAAGCTTCGTAAACTCTGCTCTCGCCTCATCGTTTAAGGAGTCGTCCTTTTCTGCTTCCGCATGAAACTTAACATAGAGAGAAACAAGCTCGTCAATGCCTCCGTCCTCTATCTGACGGCGGCTTCCCCATTTGCGGTAAGCCACGATAAGCTTGCCGAATTGAGTTCCCCAGTCGCCCAAGTGATTTACGCCGATACAGTTATATCCAGCAAATTCGTGGAGCTTCTTAAGACTATGACCGATAACGGTAGTGCCGAGATGCCCGATATGGAACGGCTTTGCCACATTCGGTGATGAATAGTCAAGAACTACATTCTTCCCTTTTCCAAAATCGAAAGAGCCGTACTTATCGCCCTTTTCCACTATTTCAGGCATTAGCCTTGCTGCAAAATATTCATCTGAGATGTAAATATTGATATATCCGCCAACCACATCTACCTTACCGATTACATCATCGCAGAGTCCCTCGGCAAGCTTTGCCGCAATAGCCGGCGGCGCCATACGCAATGCCTTTGAAAGCTTAAAGCAAGGAAAAGCCAGGTCCCCAAGCTTATCGTCCGGTGGATATTCAAGAAATGATGCAAAATCCTCCGAGGTCATATCTATCGCCGCAGCATTATCCCCGGCAACTGCGGAAAATTGTGAAAACAGTTTTTCCGCCACGTGTTTTTTTATTTTAAGCATATTTATTTCCTTCCGAAAGCCTTTGTATTATTGTTATTATACCACATATTTCCACGATACGCAAGTGTATTTAATTGTTTTTTTGCGTTCAGTTAGCAAAATATAAGCTTTCAATCGTTTTCGGCGATTTTTCTGCCCATAAGCACTCCCATGACAGAAGCCATCATGAGTCCGCGAGTCCATCCGCTGGAATCGCCAAGACAGTGGAGCCCCTTTAAAGAGGTGTTGAGATTTTCGTCCATTTTTACCCGGTTGGAATAGAATTTAAGCTCGGGCGAATACAGCAATGTTTCAGCACTCGCAAAACCGGGAACAACAACGTCAACCGCATGAATGAAGTTTATAATATTCATCATAGCACGATATGGCATGGCGGCAGTAATATCGCCTGCTACCGCATCCGGAAGAGTCGGTTTAACATTGGCGCGCTCAAGTTCCTTCTGCCATGTGCGCTTTCCGTCAAGAATGTCGCCGAAGCGCTGCACGAGGATATGCCCCGCACCAAGCATATTTGTAAGCTCCCCTACCTTTTTCGCGTATTCAATGGGCTGATTGAAAGGCACGCTGAAGTTGTGAGAACAAAGAATAGCAAGATTGGTGTTGGGAGATTTGTAATCCTTGTAAGAGTGACCGTTTACCACCGCGAGGTCGTTGTCATAGTTTTCCTGGGAAACGAATCCTCCGGGATTTTGACAGAATGTACGCACCTTGTTTTTGAACGGCTTCGGATAACCGATGAGCTTCGACTCATACAGCACCTTGTTTACGTCCTCAATAATTTCGTTTCGCACCTCCACGCGGACACCTATGTCAACCGTGCCGGGACGATGCTCAACATCATGCTCAACGCAAATTTTTTCCAGCCAATCCGCACCGCGGCGTCCGGTAGCAACTACTACGCAATCAGCAAAAAGCTGATGCTCCGTGCCATTCTTGTCACTATAAATTACTCCCTTGCAGGCTTCATTTTCCACAATGAGGTCATTGCAGTTTGCACCGAATATCATTTCAACGCCGTTGTCAGCAAGATAGTTTTGAATGGAAAGATAAATGTCCTGCGCCTTTTCAGTACCGAGGTGGCGGATGGGACAGTCCACAAGACGAAGTCCCGCCTGAATTGCACGCTTGCGTATTTCCTTGATAAAGGGGTCATTTGACACTCCCTCCACGTGCTCGTCCGCACCAAACTCAAGGTAGATTTTGTCGGTGTAATCAATCAAATCCTGCGCCGTCTGCCAGCCGATAAGCTCAGGAAGCTCACCGCCAACATCGTGGGACAAAGAAAGCTTTCCGTCCGAAAAAGCACCTGCTCCCGAAAATCCCGTTGTAATATGACAATAGGGCTTACACTGCACGCACTGCTTTGTCTTGATTTTAGGGCAATGGCGCTTCTCAACCGGAAATCCCTTTTCAATGAGAATTATTTTCTTTTTTGATTTTTTGCATATCAGCTCAAGAGCAGTAAAAATACCTGCCGGTCCTGCACCAACAATGGCTACATCGTACTTCATCTTTTTCTCCTCCAAGTATGAATTTACGCAAAGAAACATTCCGCAAAAAAGTTCTGCGGAATGTAATTATCTTCATTATCATGTGTAATTACATTTAATTGTAACACACTTTAAGCGATTTGTCAAGTTTTCGGAAGCAAATCAGACGTCAATTCATTTCCTCAATGTACATCACATATTCGGGTGAACCGAGAGCCTCCACAATTTCGCGATGAGTCTTGTACTTTTTAAGGTCACGCCCTACAACCGTCAAGGAAAGGGTGTATACCGAAAGCCCCGAGCCGTGGTAGGCGGGATTTGATTCAATATTGTCAATTCTGAGCCCAAGCTCACGAATGGTTGCTGTAAAGTCAGGTAAAGCGTGGCGGTTTTCAAGCTCCAAGTGTATTTCGAAGTGATTTGAACGATTTTTTAAAAAACGCTCAAATGCAGGAAATCTCGAAAGGCAGCAGATAAGCACCACAAGCTCAATTATGGTTAAACTGTACATACCAAGTCCTGCAGAAATTCCCATAACCGCGCAGCCCCAGAGCCCCACGGAGGTCGTAAGCCCTTTAATTTGATTCTTCGAGCTGTACAAAATGGAATTACTGCTGATTATCGCCGCACCTACTACCGCCATACCGGTGATAATGGGAAGTACCACTCCGTATTTCTCGATTATGTAAATGTCCGCAATTACGCTGAAACAGGTAGTAAGAGAAACAAGCATAAATGTCCTAAGCCCAGCGGCATGGCGCTTGCTGGCTCTCTCACAGCCTATCAGCGCTGAAAATACAGCGGCAATCCCTATACGCAAAATCATTGCAGCAAGGGTTAATTCTCCTGCCCAACTGCCAAGAAGCCCGATTATCGGGTCTGTATTCTGAAAAATAAACATGATTTCATAAGCTCCTCTAAAATATTATCATCTTCTTCGTTCTCTGTACAGAGAAGTTCGTATAGTGTCCTCTCTGTGACTTTCCGCAGCCTCGGTGAAGGCACTTTCTTCTGCACCGATTGGCGGTAGTGAACCGCTGTGCTCCGACCGTATCTTTCTCACTCTCTCTATGAGCTCAGACGCATCCGGCGGCGGTTCTTCCTCCACTTCTTTTCCCCCTATGGAACGGGAGAGTGACAAAGACAGCTTTGCCAAGGTAGGACCTACAAATTCGTATAGTATACTTGACGCAAGAATAACCGTTTCAAGAGTTCCGCCAAGCTCCCCGCCAAAAGCCCTGGCACCAAGTGCCGCAAGACCGATGGCAACCCCTGCCTGAGGAACAAGTGCAAGTCCCAGATAATTCCGAATTTCTCGGCTTTGGCGAGCAATGGCACCTCCTGCAAATGCACCGCCGTATTTTGTAACAATTCTGACAAGAAAATAAACAATGCCAATCACCCAAAGGGGTACTCCTCCGTATTCCCCACCGGTTGTAAGTGCGCCAAAATCGAAGTTAAGCCCCGACCGAACAAAAAATATAAGCAGAAGCGGCGGAGAAAAATACGCAATCTGCAAGAACAGCTTATTATCTCCCGTCAGATTTATATAGACTCCTCCGATTGCCATACATCCAAGCAGAGGTGAAACATCAATAATCGCACATATTCCGCAGAACATCAGCAGCACACTCACGGTAATAATAAGTCTGTTATCGCCGGAGCGCCCCTCTCGCAAAAACAACTTCAAAATTACGCCGAACAATCCGCCGAGAATTACCGCGCCTACGTTTTTGAGGAGTGGAAGCAAGACTGTTCCTGCGGAAAATTGGCCGGAAACGATTGACAGAGCTGCAGATATAGCAATACTGTACATGACAAGGCTGATTACATTATCAAACGCCATTACTTGAAGAAGCGTATCAACAAAATTCCCCTTTGCCGAAGTCTGCCGTATGGTCATCATCGTGGATGCAGGAGCAGTGGCCGCTGATAGGGCCGCAAGAACTATAGACAGAGATAGGTCAAGCTTCAACAAGAAAAACAGCGAGCAAAAGGTCGCCCCCGATACGATTACCGCTTCGATTACCGTAATTGCACCGGCAGAAAGCCCGCACCTTTTTAAGGCGGATAGCTTGAAAAATTCTCCGACCCCAAAAGCTATCAATGCCAATGAAATGTCCGAAACAAATTCAGTACCGTCAATTATATATTGAGGCACGGCATTTAAACAGTTTGGGCCCAGAAGCACGCCTACGACAATGTATGCCGTTACGTTGGGCAGTTTCAGCCGTTTTGTTATCAGTGTCATCATAAATCCGCCCATTAAAATGAGGGACAATGTTATAATTATTTCCGCTACGGGATTGCTGATTATGGGCATCGTATTTCCTCTTGTGTAAAATGTAGGTAAAAAATTTGTAAATCCAAGATATTAATATTATATACTGCATTTATATATTTGTCAACCCTTTTTGCAGCTTGCCTATGTTTATCAAAAGCACATCAGCGTAATCGGGGTTGCTCGATTTCTTTGCGGAAATTAATGCGGAATATTGACATACAAGGTAAAATATGATATAATGCTTCTTACATTGCATCTTAACGCTGTATCGCACTTTTGTGGAAAGGATGCCGCCTTAGCGGCGAGGGTTTTAACGTATGGGAATTACACTTTCTCTCGTAACAATGAGCATACTCCTTGGCTTCGCCTTAGCAATGGATGCCTTTTCCGTATCTCTAGCAAACGGCCTTGGTGAGCCAAAAATGAAGCCCTCAAAACTTGCTGTGATAGCAGGAGCATTCGCGATATTTCAGGCTTTAATGCCAATGATAGGCTGGTTTTTTGTTCATACAGCCGCGGAGCATTTTGAGTCATTTGAGAAATTTATTCCCTGGATTGCACTCTTTCTGCTGCTCTATATCGGTGGGAAAATGATACATGACAGCATACGCGAAAAAGAATTGGGAGATAATATGGGAAACAAGGTCACTCCTTCCATTCTTCTTGTTCAGGGAATTGCCACCTCCATTGATGCTTTATCCGTTGGCTTCACTATAGCCGAATACAATATTTACGAGGCGCGTGTTTCCATATTTATAATCGCCGCGGTCACCTTTGTTATTTGCGCCGCGGGGCTTGTTATCGGCAAGAAATGCGGCACGAAATTAGCCGGCAAAGCCGGGATTCTCGGCGGAATAATTCTTATTGCCATCGGGGTCGAAATATTTATAAAAGGCGTATTTTTTTAGATACAGCGTGATATTGTCATTATGTGAAAAAATTTCATCCTTTTTACATTGATTTTTCACACTGATTCAAAATTTTTATTCCCTCAATACTTGATTTATATAAAAAATTGTGGTATAATATTGTAGTGGTATGTTTTGCCATGGAACTTTAAAGTATTGATGAAAGGATATTTGTTATGTCAAATTACGTACTTAGCTGTTCATCTACTGCCGATTTGTCGCATGACCATTTCGCATCTCGAAACATTTCATACATCTGCTTCCACTTTTTTATGGACGGTGTTGAATATATTGATGATTTAGGACGTTCCATCCCGTTTGACGAGTTTTACGCCGCTATGGTGAACGGTGCAGATACTAAAACCTCTCAGATAAGTATAGGCGGATATACCGCTTATTTTGAAAAAATATTGGCTCAGGGCAAGGACTTGCTTCATGTAGAGATTTCTTCGGGCATATCCGGCTCTGTTCAGTCCGCACGAAACGCTGCAAAGGCGGTTGCGGAAAAATATCCCGAGCGAAAAATCAGAATCGTTGACTCCCTTGCCGCATCCTCCGGTTTCGGTCTTCTGGTTGACAAGATGGCTGACCTCAGAGATGAAGGTATGGATATTGATGAGCTTGCGGATTGGGCGGAGGCCAATCGTCTTCGCGTGCACCATTGGTTCTTCTCTTCCGACCTCACGTTCTTCATAAAGGGAGGCAGAATTTCAAAAACGGCAGGTGCTATCGGCGGTATTCTCGGCATATGCCCTCTTATGAACGTAGACGTAAACGGAAAGCTTATCCCAAGAGAAAAAGTACGTCCTAAGAAGCGCGTTATTAAGCGTATTGCCGAAATGATGAAACAGTACGCCGACAACCGCCTTGAATACAACGATAAATGCTATATGTGTAATTCAGCTTGCTATGAGGATGCCAAGGCAGTCGCCGAAATCTTAGAAGCTGATTTCCCGAATATAAATGGCGATATAGTTATAAACGATATCGGCACGACCATCGGAAGCCACACCGGACCAGGTACAGTTGCAATCTTCTTCTGGGGCGATGAGAGAAAAGACTAATTTTCGTGGGGCTTCGCAAAACTACGATGCAACATATTGGAGATTTCATATGACGAATTTTGAAAATAACGAAGCTGCGTCCGAAGATAAATATCTTGACGGCGCCACCTTTGCCTGTATGGTAAGAGGGGGCGCGGCGGAGCTGCGCGCAAATGTAAAAATCGTAAATGAGCTTAACGTCTTCCCTGTTCCCGATGGTGATACAGGTGATAACATGAGCATGACTGCAGAGGGGGGAGTATCCGCTATAGCAGGTGCAAGCTCAGACAATTTGGGTGAAATAGCACTGACATTGTCAAAAGGTATGCTTCTCGGAGCGAGAGGTAATTCCGGCGTCATTTTGTCCCAATTTTTTGCAGGAATCAGTGCCTCATTTGAATCCCACGATAAGGCCGATACGACACTTCTCGGCGAGGCTTTGAAAAGCGGTGTCAAGCAGGCATATGCCGCAGTCATGACACCTACCGAGGGTACGATTTTAACCGTTGCCAGAGAGTCGGTGGAATACGCCGTTTCCCAAATTGGCGATAACAGCACCATAATCAGTATTTGGAGTGACCTTGTTAATGAGATGGGAAATTCCCTAAAACGCACTCCGGAATTACTTGAACAGCTCAAAGAGGCAGGCGTTGTGGACAGTGGCGGAGCAGGACTTCTGTATATTATGCAGGGGTGCCTGAAGGTGCTGTGCGGCGAAGAAATTGCCGCTGTTGAGCTTTCGAGCGATGCCCCAAAAGCGGCTTCTGTTAATTTGTCCGCATTTGGTCCCAATAGCGAGATGACCTATGGCTATTGCACCGAACTACTTCTCCAGCTTCAGAACTCAAAGGTGGATCCGGAAAGCTTTGATGTTAATATAATAAAAAATTTCCTGCCTACTGTGGGCGACTCGGTGGTTGCTTTCAAAACAGGTACCATCGTAAAACTTCATGTTCACACAAAAACTCCCGAAAAGGTTTTAGAGTTTTGCAGACAGTACGGTGAATTTCTGACCGTGAAGATTGAGAACATGAGCGTTCAGCACAGCAGCATATCAGAAACTCCCGCATCACAAAAAAAATCTGCCGTGGACAGAGATTTCGCAACAGTTGCCGTGGCATCCGGAGATGGTATCGAAGCCCTCTTCAAGGGACTCGGAGTTGATTATATTGTCAGCGGCGGTCAGACGAACAACCCCTCCGCGCAGGATTTTGTGGAAGCCTTCAATACTGTCAGTGCAAAGCACATATTTGTATTCCCCAACAACGGGAACATCATTATGGCAGCAAAGCAGGCGGCAGAGCTTTACAAAGACGGCGAGGTACACGTAATTGAAAGTAAAGACATCGGTATGGGATACGCGGCTATATCGGCAATGAATTTCCAATCGGGCGATCCTAAACTGATTGCAGATACTTTCCGTGAAGCGATGTCCCCCGTTGCCACAGGCTCTGTGTCAACCGCGGTGCGTGACGCAACCATAAACGGTGTAAATATCGAAAACGGTGATTACATCGGATTTGTCGGCAAGGAGATGCTTGTTTCCTGTAAGGATTTAGTAGAAGCGGCAACCTCGCTTCTCGACAAAATGCTTGACGAGGACAAATTTGTCATTACAGCATTTTTCGGTAAAGATGCAGATGAGGATGCTCGTTGTGCTGTGGAAGAGTGGGCTAACTCTACGTACCCAGATGTGGAATTTTATCCCGTAGACGGTGGTC
>JAZNUF010000235.1:0-3416 GCA_045592185.1 Candidatus Flemingiibacterium sp. | reverse complement strand
GGGACGCCCACCTCAGAACGTTGAATGGTACAAGGATGATGTAGGCGGATGCCTTTATATTGGTAACATCACCTTAAACCATGCGGGATTCATCGCAACCCCCAAGCTCGCTACCGGCTCCGGTAAGTATAAGTTTACCGTGCACCTTCGCACAGAATATGAGGGTCATATTACTCAGTTGCGAGTATGGCCGATTAACGGTGACGGTAGTTTTATGGACGCTTTCGTAGTTGGTGTTACTAATGACTGGATTAAGGTCGAATGTTATTTTGAAGCTACCAAGGGGCTTAAAGGCATCCTCATTGGTGGCGGTCCTTATGTTGAATTTTGCCAGCCTTATTTCGTAGATGAAATGTGCCTTGAAAAGATTGAAACACTTCCTGCATCTATTCAAACTAACTTTGGTATTAACGTTACTCATACCGCAGCAAAAGCGTCTTCTCCCGAATTGTTCCAGTATAAGATGTGGAACAAAGAGGAAGAATCAAAGTATAAGGTAGACGGTATCATATACAGCCAGGACGCAGACTCCTTCGTTCCCGGAAAGGCTACCAAAGAACAGCTTATCGCTTGGATAAAGCAGTTCGAGGATACTCAGGTTACTGACTACAGTATGACCATAAACAATACCCTCGCTTCTTATCCTTCCGAGGTTTGGGGACAGTCCCTCCAGGATAAGTATCTCCAGAAGGTTGAAAACGGAAAGGCTGTTGACTACTCAAACGAAGCTCGTCCTAAGGGCTTTTATGAACACTTTACCGGTATGGGCCTTGACTACTTTGAGATATTCACCAAGGCGTTAAAGGAAGTGGGCATAAACCCCTGGCTCATGATGCGTATAGCGGACGCTCACGGTGTTCAGGACGAAACCTCATGGCTTCTCTCCGACTATTTCCATGAGAATCCCCAGATTCGCCGTGTGCAGTACCCGAGTAAAATTTCGGGCCTTCTCAAATATTGGCACAATACACCTGACTATACTCATAAAGAAGTAAGAGAACGTTATCTTGCTCTGTTTAACGAGGCACTCAGCCGCTATGACGTGTACGGCTTCGAGCTCCATTTCCTCATGGAAGTATGGATGTGGCACTACGGCGGAGAGTATAACGGACTTGAAATACTTAACGACTTCATGCGTGACATAGACGAAATCGTGTCCATATACGAAGAAAAGTACGGCCATGAAATCAAGCTTGCGGCAACGGTGCCTGCGGATATCGAATCTTGTTACGACCACGGTATGGACGTAATGACCTGGGCATCCGAGGGAATAATCGACATGGTATATCCCGGCGGACGCGCGACGGGAATAACTAACGTACCGGGAAGAGAATGAAAATCCCTCCTTGCTCCATACGGAGTAAAGATTGCGCCCAATATAGGAATTGCCATCGGCGCAACTTGGGAAACAACAGTCGCGACTCCTACAATCGAAACATACGCTGCCACTGCTGCGAACTATTATTCTCAGGGCGCGGATAAGATAAGAATGGAAGAGAACTTCATTTCTCTTACTGCCGTTGATTTCTCTGAGGAAAACAGAATCGCCGATTACAGATTTAAGACCACGAGCTCCAAGAGTGGTGTATGGCTTGTCATGACGACTATCGGCTCTTATGAGAAGCTGATGACCGCAGTACCCCGTAAGATGATTCTCACCTTTAACGATACATGGCATCAGGCATGGGTTAAGCCCGATTACCAGGTGTCAAACGGAGATAAGCTTGAACCGGGTGAAACAACTACCATCAAGCTTGCAGTGGGTGATATACAAAAGGGAGCAACCGTAACCTACGCCTTTGCTTCCACGCTTGTTGACAGAACCGCTGCACCTACTCTGAAAATAAACGGTCAAACCTGTGAGTTTATCGGTATAAAGAGTGACGTAGACCAGTTCACGGACGTTAAGAAGCTTTATACTTACGAAGTGCCCGAATCGGTGTTTGATGATATGTATTTCATTGCCGAGATTACCAATAATAACGGCAGCGGAACTCATGTGCTTAAGCACGTAGAGGTTTACATCGTTCCCGAAGGCTAATTGTAATTCAGCTATAGAGAGTCCCCGGACAAAAATGTTCGGGGATTTCTTTAACAACTAAAGTTAGAAAAAGATGTTAAAGAGAGGAAATTATGACTGAACTTATATCATTGCTCCTGTCCGCCGCTATATCGGTGCAGGCGGTGTCCGGAATACAGGTCGCCATAACATCAATTACATCCAACCCTCAAATGTCGGATGTTCTTTCTATTGTATCGGAGGAGAATCCGCAAAATCTGTTTAAGGAAGGCGATTTTGACGATAGCAGTGTCCTTGATGTGTGGAAATCTGAGGATGAAAACCAGAGTCTTCATTGGATGGTTGACGAGAACGGCGGATATCTGTACGCCGATGATATTTCTACTAGTTATATAGGGTTTTATACTGAGCCGAAGGCAACCATAGGACCCGGAAAATATAAAGTGACTGTGTCTCTTCGCACAGCTTATGAAAGGCATCTGTCAAAGCTTCACGTTCTAATAAAGGAAGAAGATGGACGCAACCGCCATAAGTGCTATATTAATGTAAATGATGATTGGACTACAATAGAATGGTATGTAGAGCTTGAAACCCCCATTGACAGAATCACCATAGGCGGAGGGGCTTATGAGGAATACATACAACCCTACTGTATAGATGCCATCTCTATAGTGGAGGTGGATTCAATCCCCGATGATGTCCCGAAGGAATACGGTGAAACCGTAACTCCCGAAATGGCAAAGGCATCCTCTCCCGAATTGTTCCGATATGAGATGTGGGACAAGGAGGAAGAGTCAAAGTATAAGGTAGACGGTATCATATACAGCCAGGACGCGGACTCCTTCGTGCCCGGAATGGCTACCGAAGAAGAGCTTATCGCCTGGATAAAACAGTTTGAAGATACTCATGTTACCGACTACAGTATGACCATAAACAATACCCTTGCTTCTTACCCTTCAGAGGTATGGGGACAGTCATTTCAGGATAAGTATCTCCAGACGGTTGAAAACGGGATAGCTGTTGATTATTCAAATGATGATGGTGTCAAGGGATTCTATGAACACTTTACCGTTATGGGCCTTGACTACTTTGAGATATTCACCAAAGCATTAAAGGAAGTGGGAATAAACCCCTGGCTTATGATGCGCATGGCGGATGCTCACGGCACTCAGTTTGAAACCGCAAGGACGCTTTCCGACTATTTCCATGAGAATCCTCAGATTCGCCGTGTACAGTATCCAAGCAATATTACGGGACTTCTCAAATATTGGCACAATACGCCTAACTATACGTATGAAGAGGTAAGAGAACGTTATCTTGCTCTGTTTAACGAGGCACTCAGCCGCTATGACGTGTACGGCTTCGAGCTCCATTTCCTCATGGAAGTATGGATGTG
>JAZNUF010000234.1:0-3519 GCA_045592185.1 Candidatus Flemingiibacterium sp. | reverse complement strand
AATATTGTTTACCATACTTACAACATAATCTACAAGCTCCGTACCGACCTTCATGTTGGCAAACAGTCGTTCAATATCCACCGCCGACAGAATTTCCGTAGCGGCACTCTGTCCTGTACCATCGCTGATACCCGATTCGGTGTCACCCATATAATCAAGCATCGTGTTAGATTGGTCTATCTGATCGATGATACCCGTGGAAATAATAACCGGGATAAAGAATATCGCACGGAACGCAGCTCTTCCGACCATCTTTTGATTAAGAAGCACCGCCATGAAAAGCGAGAAAATTACGATTGCGGGAATATCAAATATAAGCTGCTGAATACCGCCGGTAAGTGTTTGAACAAAACCGACATCATTGAAAAGCGCGTCACTGTAATTTTTGAATCCCACAAACTCAAGGGCAAATCCGCCGCCGCGAGTTGTCGATATTTCCGCGAAGCTGTACTTGATTGAGTTAATAATTATCGGAAGATAGATGATTGCAAAGCTTACTACAAATGGGAGTACAAACACCCATCCGAGTCTGGCCTTACGGGCATTAAGAGAGGCTTTGCGCTTGCGTGTCTTGACAGCAGCAGGAGCAATTTTTACGTTACTGTTCATTTTTCCACCTCTCCTTTCTTATTTCACAACCACGAAATCCAAGGGGTCAACAGAATAGGTATTGCCATTGTCCTCAACGGTGATTCCGAAGTTATTATAGTTGAGAATGAAAGCTTTTCCGCCTTCATATGTTACTTTTACGATTTTACCGTCATCGCAAATATATTTGCTTGCCTCGTCCTCGGTTTCACCGGGAAGATAGCTGCCGGTGTTACCCTTGTTGGTGCTGCTCGAGCCACCTTCAAGAGCTGCAAGGCGTTCTTCAAGAAGCCGTGCCAATTCTTCCTTTTCTGCTTGGAGCTTTGCCTCTTCTTCTTTGATGAGGGCAACCTTTTCATTTTCAACCCTATCAGCCTCAAGCTCCTCTGCGGTGGGAACGCGCTCACCTACAAGGAATTCGTGGTCGACAATCTGTTTGTCCTGAAGCTCGGCAACCTCGCCATTGAGTCTGTTGTAAAGCTCTACAAGCTCCTCGTACCAAATATCATAGGATACGGAATAGTACTTATTAAGCTCCCAATGTTCCTTCAAAAGTGAGGTATTCTGCATGGAGAGGGTGAAATAGAGCGAAGAACCATTTTCAATGGCTTTTAAAAGCTCATACTTAGTGTCACCTGCCATGTTGATAGCTTCGCCTGTAAAGTTTACGCAGCCATGAAGCACCATTCCAACGAAAGGAACAGAAGCACTTGCTCTTGAGTAACGGCTGGAATCAAGGGAAACACCGATAATATGGTCTACATAGCTAAGAGTGTATGCGTTTCCACCATTAACCATCACGCTGTAAGCTTCCGCCATATCAGAAAGCACATCCGTAGTAAATTCCTTGGAATCCTCTCTGTTATACGGTTCTTTCTTGTCGAAGTCGGAGTTAAGGTCAGTACCCAATGTGGATACCGAGATTCCCATAGGATTAAGAGCATCGTAATCTTTCTTAAGCCCCTTGTAAAATTCATCGTAAACCGAAGAAGATATTACCATTCCGCCGCCTCTTACAAATTCCTGCCATGCAGGATCGTAGACCTGCTTTGCAGCATAGCGGTTATCCATTGCTTTTACAAGATGACGTTTAGCGGAGAAGCCGTCAAACATCTCGGAATGGGTCTGGTAAGCAAAATCGAAGTCCGGATATACGCCAATACCGTTCTGGGATGCGTACTCCATGAAATTCTTGAAGCCTTTCTCCCCACCTACAGCGGACTCGATATCCACTCTGTTAGGTATAGTGCTGTACATACCGCCGTTAGCAAAGCCGGTAAGCTTATAATTTATGTTGGTAATACCTGCCGCTTCAAGAGATTCATACATTGTTTTCAAGTCGTCGAAGGTTGTGAGAGGCTTCAGGACGGTAACGGGAACTGAAAGCACTCTCTCGGTAGTTTCGATAGCACCGAAAGATTCGATATACAGCGGAATATTTTCATTTGTGTCGGTAAATTCCGTAAGGATTCCTTCTTCTATAAGGTAATCTCTGTATACCTTCGCCATACCCACATAGCTGTCCTCGTAGTACTCGTCGAGTCCCGATTCTTCCGCAAGCTTGTCACTGGTCAGCATAGTATACTTGATACGGTAGCTTCCCGTGTACTTGCGCTCGGAAACTATGGTGTATTCGGAGTTTGAACCAACGGAGATAGTCTCCGCAAGATTGTAAGTGTCTTTCGGTCTTGGATAGAAAGTTGTATAAACCGAATTGTACTTATGAAGTGAACCGCCATGTTCGGAGGTGATTTCCGCCAAGGAGTCGCCCTCTTCAATGATTGCGAAGAATCCAGTGGGGTTTGTGTTGTTCGGTGGGATTACCGCAACCGCACCGGCTTTTACCTCCTCCTCAGTAAGTACGGGAATAACCTTAACATCGGTTTCAACTACACCGTAAACCGGCATACGCATAACTTCCTTGTTGTTTCCGGAAACCTGCTGGTAAGCGTAATCCTGACCGTAAATCTTACCGGTAAGTACTAACGATTTTTTACCAATATCCTCAAATCTGACAAGCGCACCCGAGCCATCGGGAATAAATGTATATCCCTCATAATCGGAAGAACCTGCGCCAAACCAAGGAAGCAGACTGATAGAGTCAAGCTGATATACGCTCTCGTCAAAACGAATACCGTTAGCAGGAAGTCGAACATCAAGAGTTCCGTCATCATCAAGAGAATACTCAAGCGCGAGTCTGAAAAGTGCCGGCGCTTTATCCTTGCCTACATATCCCGTCATGTTGTGGTCTTCTTCCAAGGTTTCGTAGGTATACTCGGAACAGTATTTCTTAATAACATCCTCCGCAATGTTCATTTCACGGTCACCTGCAAAGGCATCAAAGGTATAGATAGCCATTTCCTCACAGATGGGGAACCGAGCTATGATTTCATTTCTTGCGCGAGTGGAAAGCGATGGATCTGATGCATCTTGAAGAGTGTAATAAATCTTAAAGCGCTCTTTTTCCACACCCTCGGGAATATTTGCAAGAATGAGGGTTTCAAAACGTTCCTTACTTATATACTTCGGAACAAGCTTACGGGTTTCCGCACGTCCTATGACATATTCCACACGGACACCGTTCTTAATCTTTTTAACGGTAATCTGACCTCTTTGACAAGCCTCCACAAAGCTTAAAAGTTTCTGCTCTGTACCGTTGTCGGTGTACTTAATCACAATCTGAGAAAGCAATTCCTGCTTTATAGATTTTGTAGCACCGGAGGAAGCAACGTTGTATGGGTTTGAAAAGAGTATCTGCCCGGTTTTCTTGTTAACGTATGCAATCTCACCGGAAACGGGCTCAACATAAAGCTCCATATTACCCTTCTCAAGGTATTTTGTCATGGTAGCAAGCTTCGCCGCCGGAGTTGCAAATTTCTGATCAAGATATTCTATAAGTCGGATCGTAGCCATGTCGTTCTGTGAGCCAAG
>JAZNUF010000233.1:0-8942 GCA_045592185.1 Candidatus Flemingiibacterium sp. | reverse complement strand
TTTTTGGAGGTATATTACCATGTATTTTAATTCAATCGCAAAAGTAATCGCAGAAAGAATCGACTGTGACGTGTCCGCAATCAAGCCGGAAAGCACCTTTACGGAGCTTGGCATCGACTCTCTTGACACCGTAGAGCTCCTTATGAGCCTTGAAGACGAGATTGGCGTTGAGATTGAGCTTGACCAGAAGGTTGAAACCGTTGCAGACCTCGACAAATTTATTCAAAGCAAGGTTCAGGGCTAAATTTATGATCAAATCGAAAATCTGCCGGCTCCTCGCCATCAAATATCCTGTATTTCAAGGCGGTATGGCTTGGATTGCAGACGGAAAGCTGGCTGCGGCGGTTTCCGAGGGGGGCGGCCTTGGCATTATCGCCGCAGGCAACGCTCCCTCCTCATATGTACGTGAGCAGATAAAGGTTGCAAGATCGCTTACAAAAAAGCCGATCGGCGTTAATATCATGCTGATGAGCCCATATGCCGATGAGGTAGCCGCAGTTGTTATGGAAGAAAAGGTTGAGGTTGTAACCACGGGCGCGGGCAACCCTTCAAAATACATGAAGGCTTGGAAAGAGGCTGACATCAAGGTTATTCCGGTTGTTGCTTCCGTAGCAATGGCAAAGTTGATGACCAGAGCAGGCGCAGCCGCATTGATTGCGGAGGGCGGCGAAAGCGGCGGCCACGTAGGCGAGCTTACCACCATGGTGCTCGTTCCGCAGATATGTGACGCAACCGAGCTTCCCGTGATTGCGGCAGGAGGTATCGCAGACGGACGCGGTATGGCGGCTGCATTAATTCTTGGTGCCCAGGGCGTTCAGTTAGGAACTCGTTTCCTATCTGCTACTGAGTGCTCTATCCATCCAAATTACAAAGAAAAGATCCTGAAAGCCACCGACCTTTGCACGATGGTTACTGGCAAGCGTCTTGGACATCCGGTGCGTAGTCTTCGCACCAAATTCGCGCAGAATTATTTCAAAGCCGAATACAGCGATATATCCGATGAGGAGCTTGAAAATCTCGGGGTGGGCGCACTCCGACTTGCTGTACAGGAGGGAGATCTTGAAAAGGGATGCTTCCTTTCCGGTCAGATCGCAGCTATGGTAAAAAAGGAACAGCCTGCTGCCGAAATCATTAAAGAAATTGTTGACGAGGCAGAGCCTATCCTGAAAGGAGCGTCAAAATGGGTAGAATAGCTTTTGTTTTTTCCGGACAAGGCGATCAATTCCCGGGAATGGGAAAGGATCTGTACGACCAGTACGAAAGTGCCAAAGAAATCTTCGATATGTGCGATAGTATCCGTAACGGAACAGCGGCACAGTGCTTTGCCGGCACAGAGGAAGAGCTAAAGGAAACAAAAAACACACAGCCCTGCCTTTTTGCAATGGAGCTGGCCGCCGCAGCCGTACTTGTCAAGTTGGGCATTCAGCCCGAAGCGACAGCAGGATTTTCTCTCGGAGAGGTGGTTGCTTGTGCGTTTTCGGGAATGGTAGACAAGGAAACGGGATTTCGGCTTGTATGCCGCCGCGGTGAGCTGATGCAATCATCGGCAGAAAAGCTTGACACCTCTATGGCGGCTGTTGTGAAGCTTGATAACGAAACGGTAAAATCCCTTTGCGCCAAGTATTCTGCCGTTTATCCCGTCAACTTTAACTGTCCCGGGCAAGTTTCCGTGGCAGGACTCACCGAGCAGATGGCAGCCTTCTTGGCAGACGTTAAGGCGATGGGCGGCAGAGCGTTGCCCATTAAGGTAAAAGGAGGCTTTCATTCGCCCTTTATGAACGAAGCCGCCGAAGCTTTTGCCGAGGAACTTTCGGGCGTAACCTTTAACAGGGGAAATATCACGCTCTATTCAAACAAAACCGCAAAGCCCTACACTGACAACGTATCTGAGCTTCTGTCAAAGCAGATTTGTAATCCCGTCCGTTGGGAGGAGCTTATCCGCAATATGATAGAGGACGGAATAGACACGTTTATCGAGATAGGACCGGGAAAAGCACTTACCAATATGATAAAAAAGATTAATTCCGAAGTCAAGGTTTATTCCGTTTCCGACCTTTCTGCCATTATTTCGGAGGTGGCAGGATGTTAAAGGGTAAAGTAGCCATCATCACCGGCGGCTCACGGGGCATCGGTGCGGCAATCACCTATAAGCTTGCTTCTCTCGGAGCAGATGTTGCGGTCATTTATGCAGGCAATACAGAAGCGGCGGAAAGTGTTTGCGACAGATGCAAAAATGAGTTCGGTGTTAAGGCAAGGTCCTACGCTTGTGATGTATCAGATTTTGACAAGGTTAAAGAAACCGTTGCCGAGATCAAATCGTATTTCAACTCGGCGCATATTCTAATCAACAATGCGGGGGTTACCCGTGACGGACTTGCCGCCATGATGAAGGAAGAAGATTTCGACAAGGTTATTGATACTAACCTAAAAGGCTCTTTTAATATGATAAGGCACGTGACGCCCTTGTTTCTGAGGGCCAAGGAAGGCTGTATAGTCAATATCAGCTCGGTGTCGGGGCTGATGGGAAATGCAGGTCAAAGCAATTATTCCGCTTCCAAGGCGGGACTTATTGGACTTACAAAGTCCGTTGCAAAGGAATATGCCCAAAAGTCTATTCGCTGCAATGCCGTTGCGCCCGGATTTATAAAGACCGATATGACCGAAGCTCAGGCTGAAAATCCGCTTCTTTCCATGATTCCGCTTGGAAGAATGGGAGAGGCAGAAGAAGTGGCAGAAGCTGTGGCATATTTGGTAAGTGCAAAATATGTAACGGGCGAAGTCCTCCGCGTTGACGGCGGAATCGCTATGTAAGGAGAATACCATGAATCAAAACAACAAACGTGTCGTAGTAACGGGTATAGGTGCCATAACCCCCCTCGGAAAGACCGTAGCCCAAACGTGGGAAGCCATGGTGGCGGGCAAGAACGGAATTGCCCCCATCACTCTGTTTGATACCACCGATTATAAAGCAAAGCTCGGTGCTGAAGTTAAGGATTTCAATGCCCTCGACTACATGGAAAAATCCGAAACACTACGCACTGACCGTTATACCCAATTCGCTCTTATATCCGCAAAA
Source organism: Candidatus Flemingiibacterium sp. (assembly GCA_045592185.1). GTDB lineage: Bacteria > Bacillota > Clostridia > Oscillospirales > CAG-272 > Flemingiibacterium. The sequence goes on along the minus strand of JAZNUF010000233.1, from coordinate 5,866 downwards.
CAGGCAGTGGAGGAAAGCGGAATTGTGGGAACCGTTACTCCTGAACGCTTCGGAGTCCTTCTGGGTGTGGGAATCGGCGGAATTTCGACCTTTGAAACAGAACATACAAAATTGATGGAAAAAGGTCCGCGCCGTGTTTCCCCTCTGTTCGTTCCTATGATGATTGCAAATATGGCGGCAGGAATGATTGCCATTAAATACGATTGCAGAGGACCTGCTATGCCTGCGGTTACCGCTTGTGCTTCCGGCTCTAATGCAATAGGCGAGGCAATGCGTTTGATCCGCCACGGATATGCCGATGCGGTTATTACAGGAGGTGCAGAGGCTGCAATCTCTCCCATTGCCGTTGCAGGATTTGTAAATATGCAAGCCCTTTCTACATCCGAGGATGTCAATGCCGCTTCTCTGCCCTTTGACCGCCGCCGTGGAGGATTTGTAATCGGCGAGGGTGCAGTATCCCTTGTGCTTGAAGAATACGAACACGCAAAGGCACGGGGAGCAAAGATTTACGCTGAGGTATGCGGCTATGGCTCCACCTGCGATGCCAACCATATTACCGCCCCCCATCCCGAAGCAAGAGGCGGCGCGCAAGCAATGATGGACGCCATGAGTGAGGCAAACTATACCGAGAATGATACGGTCTATGTAAACGCCCACGGAACGGGCACACCCATGAACGATAAGCTTGAAACAATGGCTATTAAAAAGGCACTTGGCGAGGATGCGGCAAAACGTGCCTTCGTCAGCTCCACAAAATCCATGACCGGTCATATGCTCGGTGCAGCGGGCGCCATCGAAGCAATGGCGTGTATTATGGCACTTAATGAGGGCGTAATACCTCCCACAATCAATCTTCATGAACAAGATGCGGAGTGCAATTTGAATTGCGTTCCGAACACGGCTATAAAGCAGGAAGTCGATTTGGCACTTTCCAATTCTCTCGGATTCGGGGGACACAACGCTTGCCTTGCATTTAGGAGGGTTAAATGAGAGAGGAAGATATTCGCAAATATGCGGCGCTCATGAAAGAGCTTGAGCTGACAGGCCTTGAAATCACGGAAGAGAATAAGGTTGTTCGTTTGGAACGCACCTTAAGCCTTGCCCATGACTCGGTTGCCCCTCAAGTTCCCAAAGCAGCTCCGTCATCCGCCCCAGAGCAAGTTTCAAGCGGAACAAACGATGGTTGCATCGTAATCAAATCTCCTATTGTCGGTGTCTTTTATGCGGCTCCTGCGGAAAATGCGGAAGCATTTGTATCCATCGGCGACCGCGTGGAAAAAGGACAAACACTTTGCATCATTGAGGCAATGAAGCTTATGAATGAGATTACCGCAGAAGAAAGCGGTGTAATTGAAAAAATATCCGTAACCAACGGTCAAGTGGTGGAATTCGGCACAGAGCTGTTCCGTATCAGGAGGTAAGATATGACAAGAGAAGAAATCAAAAGCATCTTACCGCATAGGGATCATATGCTTCTGCTGGACGATGTGGAAAATCAAGACGGAACTGCAGTGGGGCACTATAAGGTAAAAGGGGATGAGTTCTTTTTGCAAGGGCATTTCCCGAATAATCCTATAGTTCCCGGTGTAATTCTTTGCGAAATATTGGCGCAATCAGCTTGCATTTTGATGGCTGACGTTATGACGAACGGCAAGCTTCCGGTATATACGGGACTTAACAATGTCAAATTCAAGAATTCTGTTCGCCCCGGAGATTTAATCGAAACGAGATGCTCCATAAAGCGAGCAAAGCACCCCTTCTATTTTGCAGAAGGGACAGTAAATGTAGATGGCAAGGTCTGCGCCAGCGCAGAGTTTTCCTTTGCCGTTATTGAAAAGTAAGGAAGCTTTTGCTGTGCAAAAGCCGTGGTCATAACAATGTTTTCAAAGATATTGATAGCAAATCGCGGTGAGATTGCCGTGAGAATTATAAGAGCCTGTAAGGAAATGGGCGTAGCAGCCGTAGCGGTGTATTCGGAAGCTGATAAAAACGCACTTCACGTGGCTCTTGCCGATGAAAGCTATTGCATTGGCAGAGCTGAAGCCTCGGAAAGCTATTTGAATGAAAATCAAATTATCAGCGCCGCGCTCCTTTCGGGTGCACAGGCAATTCATCCCGGGTACGGATTTTTATCCGAAAACGCCCATTTTGCCCGTGCTTGCAGGAAAAACGGAATTGTATTTATCGGGCCCGATCCAAAGGATATGGAGCGCCTCAGCGATAAAGCAATCCTAAAGGAATTGATGAGCGATGCAGGGCTTTCGGTCATTCCCGGAACTAAGGCCGTAGCATCCTTGCAGGAAGCAAAAAAAGCCGCCGATAAAATCGGATATCCGGTGATGATGAAGGCCTGCGCGGGCGGCGGAGGACGAGGAATCCGCCTTATCCATAACAAAGACGAAATTGACGATGCATATATGCAAGCTACTGCCGAAGCGGCAAGTGCCTTTGGCGATGGCTCGGTGTATCTCGAAAAATATATTTTCCCCGCAAGGCATATCGAATTGCAAATTCTTGCTGATGAAGCGGGAAATGTTGTGTGCCTTGGAGAAAGGGATTGTTCCTTACAGCGCAGAAACCAAAAGCTTATTGAAGAAACGCCGTCTCCGGCCGTATCGGAAGAACAGCGCAAAAAAATCGTTATGTCGGCTCTTGCGGCAATCAAAAAAATCGGTTATGTCGGAGCCGGCACGTTGGAATTTCTCTATGACAGTTCAGGAAATTTTTGGTTCATGGAGATGAACGTGCGGCTTCAGGTAGAGCACTCGGTTACCGAAATGCTGACAGGCTTCGACCTTGTCAAATGGCAAATTCGAATCGCCGCAGGGATTCCACTTAATTTTACACAAGAGGATGTTCGAATTACGGGTTCTGCCATTGAATGCAGAATTAACGCGGCAAATTGCGGAACACTTAAAATGCTTCATGTTCCCGGAGGACCGTCCGTGCGCTTTGACACCTGCCTCGTTGAAGGTACGGCGGTAACCCCCTATTACGATTCCTTGCTTGGAAAGCTGATCGTTTATGCGAAAACGAGAGAAGAAACCCTCAGAAAACTCCGTGCGGCCCTTTGCGAGCTTGTCATTGACGGAATTCCCACCAATGTAGAGGAGCAGCTTCGCATTATATCCGATAAGCGCTTTGCTATGGGGGACTATGATTTAACTTTTATGGGTAGTAGGTGAATTTATGGCATTATTGAACTTTTTGAAACCGAAAAACAAGCTTGAGGAAGGCGGTCGTACTGAGGCACCGGTGCAGCGTGACGCAGGAGAACCCGAAAAGAACTGTCCCAACTGTCATAAAGATATTCCTCTCAGCAAACTGTGGGCAAATCAGTTAGTTTGCCCTTGCGATTATCATTTTCGGATGAAGGCTCGTCAGCGAATCACTATGATTACCGACAAAAACAGCTTTTGCGAGTTGTTCACCGGAATCAGCTCGTGTAACCCTCTCGACTTTCCCGGATATAAGGATAAGCTTGAAACCTCAAAGACTGCCAGCGAGGAGGAAGAGGCCGTACTATGCGGTACTGCGGAGATAGGCAGGCAGAAATGCTGTATTTTCGCAATGGAATCCAGCTTTATGATGGGAAGTATGGGCAGCGCGGTTGGCGAAAAAATCACGTCCCTGTTTGAGTATGCAATCAAGCACCGTTTGCCCGTTATTGGCTTTACCGTATCGGGAGGCGCAAGAATGCAGGAGGGGCTTTTGTCACTTATGCAAATGGCAAAAACAAGCGCCGCCGTAAAAAGGCACAGCGATGTGGGGCTCCTTTATATTGCCGTTTTAACCGATCCGACTACGGGGGGAGTAACGGCAAGCTTTGCAATGGAGGCTGACATTATTTTAGCCGAACCCGGCGCGACTGTCGGTTTCGCGGGAAAACGTGTAATCGAGCAAACCACAAAGCAAAGTCTGCCAAAAGAATTTCAATCCTCGGAATTTGTGCTGGAGCACGGATTTATCGACAAGATTGCCCCTCGCAAAGAGCAGCGAAAGCTTCTTGCGGAACTTATAAAATTACACACGGAGGGTAGAGTCTGAAAATAAAATTTCAGACCGTTTTGTGGCTTCCCTTTCATCCTGAAAGGTTTTGCTGCCAAGACCACCCTCAAATCCGAAGGAAAGGAAGCTTTTGCTGGGCAAAAGCCATGGTTATAAAAATGAGCGAAACTCCTTATGAACGGGTAAAGCTTGCCCGAGATAACAAACGACCTACCGGTCAGGATTATATCAGGAATATTTTCAAAAATTTTATAGAGTTTCACGGCGATCGCCGATATGCGGATGATAAGGCGATCATCGCAGGCGTAGCAAGACTTGACGGAATGCCGGTTACGGTAATTGCCATTGAAAAAGGTCATTCTTCCAAAGAACGGGTTGAGCGTAATTTCGGAGCTCCTCATCCCGAGGGATACAGAAAAGCCCTTCGTCTTATGAAGCAAGCTGAAAAATTCGGCAGACCGATTATCTGCTTTGTAGACACTTCGGGCGCATATTGCGGAATCGGTGCGGAGGAGCGCGGCCAAGGTCAGGCTATTGCCGAGAATTTAATGGAAATGAGCACCCTATGCGTTCCCATAATCTCCATTCTCATTGGTGAAGGAGGAAGCGGAGGCGCACTGGCACTGGCTGTTGCTGACCGTGTGTGGATGCTCCAAAATTCTGTATATTCCGTTATATCCCCCGAAGGCTGCGCGAGCATACTTTGGAAGGATTCCTCCAAGGCAGATGTTGCGGCAACAAGTCTTAAACTGACAGCTGAGGATGCAAAAAGTCTTGGCATGATCGAGCGTATTCTCGCGGAAAACGACATCGGTCAAAAGGAATACTATGAGCGCATCCGTTCACTTCTTGTCGGTGAGGTTGCCGAGCTTTCAAAAGAGCCTGAGCTTCTTCAAAAAAGGTACGATAGATTCCGATTCATCGGCAAAGTCGATACCGGCGGAATCATATGAATCGAGGATACAAGTTTTATGAGCTTATATAAAAATTATTGCCGTGAACGGTTTGACGAACACGGCAATTTAACCCGTTTTGATATTGAGTATCCCGCAAATTTCAATTTCGGATATGACGTAGTGGATAAAGTCGCAGAAATCGCCCCCGATAAGAAAGCACTGGTTTGGTGTAATACCGAGAACGAAGAACACATTTTTACCTTTGCGGATATGCAAAAAAACAGTAATCGTGTGGCAAATGTTCTATCGGCTTCAGGTATCAAAAGGGGGGAGCGCGTACTCGTAATGCTGAAACGGCATTATGAGTATTGGTTTGTCGCCATTGCACTGCACAAGCTGGGAGCTGTTATGATTCCCGCTACCCATATGCTGACGGTCAAGGACATACAATACCGCATCACCGCATCCCATGCTGACGCGATTATATGTACGCCTCAAAACGAAGTCCCCGAAAACATCAAAGCTGCTTTGAAAGATATGGAGAAAAAGCCTCTGCTTTGGTGCGTACAGTCGGACAATATTGACGGTTTTTCAAATCTGACAACAGAGATGCAGACCGCCTCCGAGAGTTTTGACCGCAGGGATACTCTTGCAACCGATCCCATGCTTCTATACTTTACTTCCGGAACAACGGGAAATCCCAAGGGCGTTATTCACGATTTTACCTATCCCTTGGCGCACATTATTACGGCAAAATATTGGCAGCAAGCAGAGGAAGATGGACTTCATTTCACAGTTTCCGAAACCGGCTGGGCAAAAGCATCTTGGGGAAAGATATACGGCCAATGGTTGGTTGGAAGCGCAGTAATGGTGTATGATTTTGATAATTTTGAGCCAAGGCAACTGACGAATATAATCAACCGTTATGGAGTGACCTCCTTCTGTGCGCCGCCTACCGTTTA
>JAZNUF010000232.1:0-13935 GCA_045592185.1 Candidatus Flemingiibacterium sp. | reverse complement strand
GATGCCAGCTTTGATATTTACAAGGGCGAAACCTTCTCTCTTGTGGGCGAATCCGGCTCGGGTAAAACCACCATCGGACGTGCGGTAATCCGCGTGAATCCCTGCGCAGCAGGCGAAATTCAGTATAAGGGTGTCCGTATTTCCGGTAAGCTTTCTCACGGCGTTGACCGCGAGGTTATAAGAAATATTCAGATGGTGTTCCAGGACCCTGCCGCTTCTCTTAACGAGCGCGCAACGGTAGATTACATCGTATCTGAGGGACTTTATAACTTCCATCTCTTCAAAAATGAAGCGGACAGAGTTAAAAAGGTCGAGGATATTATCGAGGCAGTTGGTCTGCTTCCTGAGCATTTGACTCGCTATCCCCACGAATTTTCCGGCGGACAGCGTCAGCGTATCGGTATAGCAAGAGCAATGGTAATGGAGCCTGAACTTGTTATTGCCGATGAGCCTATTTCGGCCCTTGACGTTTCTATCCGCGCACAGGTGCTTAACCTGATGAAGAAATTCCAAAAGGAAAGAGATGTCACATATCTCTTTATTGCCCACGACCTTTCGGTTGTTAGATTTATCTCTGACAGAATCGGCGTTATTTATAAGGGCGATATCGTGGAAATTGCCGAAGCGGAGGAGCTTTTCGCATATCCTCTGCATCCATATACCCGCTCTCTTATTTCCGCTATTCCGATTCCCGACCCAAAGCTTGAAAAGAGCAAGGTACTGTTTACATACGACCCATCTGTTCATGATTACAGCCAGGAAAAACCTGAGCTTCATGACATCGGTCACGGTCATTTTGTTTACGGTAACAAAAAGGAAATCGAGGAATATAAGGCAATACGTGAAAAGGGAGTGCCTATGCAATCGGTAAGCTTCCGCGCCGAGGGCGAGGAGGAAGCTGCACCTACATCCGAGGAGGAAGTGGTTATTTCCGAGGAGATTCTTGAAGCGCCAATTCACGATACGGGCAACAAGCTCTATTCCATCGGCTCCTTCTTCCTGCCGCCTATAGGTCTTATTGCGGGATTTATATTCAAGCATTTTAAGCATATTCGCAATTTTAAGGCTTGCTTAAAGGGCGCATTGGCGGGATTCGGTGTCTTTGCGGGAATTGTGGCATTGTTCGGAATTTTGCTTATTCTCGCGGTTATTTAACGGTCATTTCGAGGGGTACTCCTTACGTTATATGGGAGTGCCCCCGCATTGTTACTTAGGAGGATAGCGTGAAAAATATTTTTCACGCATGGTTTTAGCAGACATACAGAGCATGTCTGCTTGGCTTCTTGCTGCCTTGCGGCAGCGATTTTGTTGCACAAAGCTACCCACAAATTGCCGATTAAGGAAGCTTTCGCTGTTGCGAAAGCCATGGTGATTATTATGAGAAACATATCTCGCGGCGATTCCGTTAAGGAAATAGCGGTCGAAAGCAAAAATATCAAGCTCCGTGCGGCGATTGTTGCGATGCTGATTGTCGTAGCGCTGACGGCATTCGGGGTTTTTCTTTTTTCCATTTTAAATCGTGATACGGGTTGGACTACCGTTACGGCGAATAACGATTATGCCGATTGCTCTGATGAATTTGTTTTCAGCTATTGTCTTGGTGAAAGCGGAATGGGCGCAACGGCTGAATATAAGGCGGTGGAAGCCTTATACTCGGAGTTGACGAAAAAGGCGTATCAGATGTTTAATGCGAAGGAAGACTTTTTCGATACCGTGAGCCTTCACTATATCTATACTCACCCGGGTGAGGAAATAACAATAGACGAGGCACTGTATTCTGCCCTTGAAATGCTTGAAGAAAAGGACAGCCGATATATCTATTTAGCCCCCGTTTACGATGAATATTACCGTCTTTTTTTCGGATATGAGGAGGCTCATATTGCCGCGGACAGCGACCCGTATATTGATGGCGAATTCAGAGAGTATCTTGAAACCGTTGCCGAGTACGCGGCAAATCCCGAACATATTTCTCTTGAGCTTTTAGGGGAAAACAGGGTTGTTTTGCACATTTCCGAGGAATACGCGCTTTTTGCAGATGAGAATGAAACCGAAGTGTTTCTCGACTTTTTCAGGATGAAAAATGCTTTTATAATCGACTATATAGCCGATGAAATTTCCGCGGCGGGATATACCTACGGCAATATTACCAGCTTTGAGGGATATACGAGAAATCTTGATAACCGCGCAAATGAATATGCGTTGAATTTCTTTGATAAGAAGGGCAACGAGGTCTACACAGCGGCAAAGCTGGTTTACAACGGGCGGCTCAGCGCTCTTTTCCTTCGTTCATATCCCATAGGTGAGGAGGACTCCTGGTACTTTTATACTTCCCCCGAAGGAAGAACCGTTACACCTTACATTTCCCATGACGGTTTGTACCGTACGGCGGCGAACAATATGCTCGCCTATTCAAAGGATGTGGGGTGCTCCGAAATGATTGTAGAGCTTATGCCCCTTTTTAGCGCCGATGTGCTTGATTATGACGGGCTTACAGCCTTGACGGGCGACAAAATTTTCACGGTGGTGTGCGAGGGAACGGAGCTTATCTGCACCGACTCGGAAATAAAGCTGTCTGATATTTTTGAGAGCGAAGCCCTTTCGTATACTGTGAAAATGCTGAAATAATTAAAAGCTCACGCTCCTGCCGCCGCGCACAGTCCCGCAAAAAGAATATCGGACGCATATGTGCGCATATGCTCGGGATGCCATTGTACACCGATGCAGAAACGGCGGTGGGGAGCTTCTATAGCCTCAATAGTCCCGTCATCGGCGGTGGCGGATACGGTGAACTCTCCTGCTACATTGTCAAGTGCTTGATGATGGAAGCTGTTTACGGCAAGCTCTCTTGTGCCCGTAAGCCGTTCAAGGAGTGAGTTTTCGGATATGATTACACCGTGTGAGGGCTGCTCTCTCGAAAGCTTTTGGCGATGACCGTCTATATGAAATTTAAGTGAGCCGCCGCGGGCTACGTTTAATACTTGAATTCCGCGGCAAATGGCAAGCAGGGGAATGTCCCGTTCAAGGGATAAATTCACAAGTTCAAGCTCGTATTTGTCCCGTTCCGGTGAAGGTTCAAACAAAAGTGCTGGGTCATAGTCGTCAATTTTGCAGAGGCTTGGAGCTATATCCCCTCCTCCGCTTAAAAGAATGCCGTTGCATATACCTACGGCTGAGGACGGACGCCCCACCGGTGGGAGCATTATGGGGATTCCTCCCGCACGCAAAATGGCAGAACAGTATTGTCGGCGCAGGAAAAAATCGCCGTCTGTGTTGCTTCCGATAGTGATGCCAATCATAGGATTCATAAAAATTACCATGGCTTTCGTTTGCGAAAGCCTACCTTTCTGGGGAATTGGGGCTGATTTTGCGGAGCAAAATCTTTGCGGGAAGCGCAAAGAAAGCCACAAAACCCGCGTGAAAAATTATTTTTCACGCTAATACCGCCCTTCAAAGTGCGCCATGACGCACTTTTTATTTTTTTGTTTTATACTACCATTATAATGAAAAACCGTTGTTGTGACACGCGAATAATGACGAGAAGTAAAAATATTTACTGAGAGAGGGCAGGTTGTTTCTCTGCCTGGGAAAATTTTTCATAAAGGTATTGAAAAAATCTGCTTATTGTGCTATAATGTATAATCATAATGCTTAGTTTGCGTTTGCAAATTTTCGATAAAACGTGGCGATACCCGGTAGGTTCGTCCCTTAAGAAAGGTTGGTGCTATATGAAATGTCCTGTATGCGGATGCACGGACGATAAGGTGCTTGATACCCGTCCCATTGACGATGACCGCAGCATACGCCGCCGCAGAGAATGTCTTAGGTGCCAGCATAGATTCACTTCATACGAATCTATCGAAAAAGAACCCCTTGTTATCTGTAAAAGGGATAACACAAGGGAGTCCTTCAGCCGTGAGAAAATTATGAACGGACTTAAAAAGGCCTGCCAAAAGCGTCCTGTTTCCGTACGGCAGATGACAGCTATCGTTGACGAAATTGAGTCGGAGCTCAACAGCACCATGTCCGGTGAGGTTCCCACAAGGGAAATCGGCGAGCGAATCATGGTAAAATTGAGAGAGCTTGATGAAGTGGCATATATACGTTTTGCCTCGGTCTACCGAGATTTTGATGACGCGGATTCTTTCCTTGAGGAGCTGGAAAATCTGAAGCGACTCAAGGCGGAAAAGTCACCTGCAAACAACAGTCAAAGCGGAAAGTAGGTATGCGGCTTGAAACAGACCAAACGTGAAAAACACATTCTTCGCGACTTGTTTCTGACCTTTATGAAAATCGGTTTGTTCACTTTCGGCGGCGGATATGCAATGATTTCGGTTATAGAAAATGACTGCGTTGAGCGAAAAAAGTGGATTACTCACGATGAAATGATGGATTTGACGGTGATTGCGGAGTCTACTCCCGGTCCCATCGCCATAAACTGCGCCACATTTGTGGGAAATTGCAAGGGCGGTATTTTGGGAGCGGTGTTTGCCACTCTCGGAATGGTGCTCCCATCCTTTGTTATTATTTATATAATTTCAATTCTCCTTGACAATTTTCTTGATATTCCGGCGGTGGGGAGTGCCTTTAAGGGCATAAAAATCGGTGTTGGATTTTTGATTCTGAAAGCCGCTTTTAATATGATGAAACAGCTGCATAGGAAAGCTCTGCCCATAACGATAATGATTTTGTCGGCTGCGGCAATGCTTCTTATAAATCTGTTCGCCCTTGATTTTTCGACCATTGCCCTTATGCTCATAGCTGGTGGGGTAAGCTTTGCCCTGTTTTTAATTAACGGCTCGCCCGATGAAAAAGGGGTGGGCAAATGATGATTTTTCTGGATCTGTTTTTGGGCTTTTTGAAGGTGGGCTGCTTTACATTCGGCGGTGGGTATGCCGCAATTCCGCTTATACGGGATGTGGTTCTGTCCTATGGATGGCTTTCCGATGACACCCTTGCCTATATGATTGCCGTCAGCGAAAGCACACCCGGCCCCATAATGATAAACCTTGCTACCTATGTGGGAAGCACCGTGGGTAGGACAACAGGGGTGGTCGGAGGCGTTGTCGGAGCAGTTATTGCGACCTTTGCGGTGGTATTGCCGGCGTTTATTATAATTCTGCTCATTATGGCAGCTCTCGGCGCATTGATGAATAACAAATATGTAAGAGCCGTTCTGGACGGTGTGAAGCCGTGTGTAATCGGAATCATCTTTTCTACCGGACTTTATATGATTATCAGCAACTTTACAACTGCCGATGGTAAGCCGTACGTTGATTGGAGGGCGACACTGATTGCCGCGGTGCTGACAGCCGTTATCTTAATATCAAAACCTGTTTTTAAAAGAAAAGTAAGCCCTATCGCGTTGATTCTCGTATCGGCGTTTTTGGGTATAGCGGTCTACGGCGTATAGTTTTTTGATAAGTAAAATAAAAATCAGCTCGATGGCATATGCCATTGAGCTGGTTTTTTGCTTGTATAATTATTTCTCGCAGTACATTTCAAGGTATGCTTCCATACGCTCGCGGACTTCATCGGTAAGCGGGATTTCTCCGTCAATTTCCCGTCCGTGCATATGGTCGATGATTTCGCGGACGGTGACAATGGGATGTACCTTTATGCCGAACTCTTTCCCGATTTCCTTGATAGCCGTAGTGCCCGACTGGCCTCGTTCCATGCGGTCCACGGAGATTATCATATGCTCAACCTTAACGTCTGCCGCCGCTTTGAGCTGAGGGAGAGTTTCGCGTACCGCCGTACCGGCAGTGATGACGTCCTCTATGATGACAACGCGGTCGCCGTCCTTTAGCTTTGCACCTACCATATTTCCGCCCTCGCCGTGGTCCTTTGCTTCCTTTCTGTTGAAGCAGTAGGGCTTGTCGATGCCGTACTCGGTAAAGAGAGAGCAAGCGGTAACCGTAGCTAAGGGGATTCCCTTATAGGCAGGGCCGAAAAGAACATCAAAATCTTCACCTACGGAATTTTTCAGGCATTCGGCGTAATATTTACCTAACTTTGCCATCTGTGCGCCGGTTTTGTAATTGCCGGTGTTCACGAAGTAGGGGGATTTTCTGCCGCTTTTGGTTGTGAAATCTCCGAAGCGGAGAACGCCGCTTCTGACCATAAATTCAATAAAATCTGTTTTGTAGCTCATTCTGATTCTCCTGTTTAAAATTTATTTATCAATATATAGTATATCATCTTTTCGCGCTGATGTAAAGGGCTATTTTAGATAAAAGCTATATTTTGACAAATGCCTATATACAATCGCAAAATTTTGTGTTATAATTATATTTGATAAATAAGGCGAAAGGATTCCTGATATGGCGGAATTTAAAACTAATGTATATCGGATATTTGATAAAGAAAAGCTTCCCTATACCCCTCATACCTACGAGCACGGCAACGAGGCGGTGGATGGGATTACCATATCGAAGCTATTGAATATGCCTCCCGAAAAGATATTCAAAACCTTGGTAACGCAAGGAAATGACAAAAATTTTTATGTTTTCGACCTGCCCGTACACCGTGAGCTTGACCTTAAAAAAGCTGCAAAGGCAGTTGGAGTAAAGTCGCTATCCATGATTCATGTGGCGGATATTAATAAGGTGACGGGATACGTCAGAGGGGGCTGCTCACCTGTGGGGATGAAAAAGCGTTACCGTACCGTTTTTGATGAATCGGCAAAGAGGTGTGAAACGATACTTGTCAGCGCCGGGAAAATAGGCTGGCAGATTGAAGCGAAGCCGGATGACCTCGCAAGGCTGTCGGGGGCTGCGTACGCGGACATACTTCTTGCGGAAAACGGTTAACAAAAAACTTTTAAAAAACCCTTGACAAAGTAGAACAAGTGTGATATAATAACAAGGTACACAAGAAGAACTCTCCGTTCTCACCGCCTCAAATTGCTGACAGCGGTTAATAATCGATAAACTAAGCCTTAGGGGCTGATTTTAATCGTGCGGAGTTTTCTTCGCACGATTTTTTATCATTTTGGAGGTGTCTGCCATCAGCACAAAAGAACTGCAAATCAATGAAGAAATAAGGGTAAAAGAAGTACGAATCATAGGCGATGACGGCGAGCAAATGGGAGTTTTCCCAACAGCCAAAGCCTTGGAGCTTGCTTATGATAAGGATTTAGACCTGGTTCTCATTGCCCCTAATGCCGAGCCGCCAGTGTGCCGAATCATGGATTACGGAAAGTACCGCTTCGAGCGCGACAAGAGGGAAAAAGAAGCGAAAAAGAAACAGACAGTAGTCGAAGTTAAGGAAATTCAGCTCTCCTGCAGAATTGATACCCATGACTTTGAAACCAAGGTTAAACACGCTCACCGTTTTCTCGGTGACGGAAACAAGGTAAGAGTTGTGGTGAAATTCAAAGGCCGTGAAATGACCCACCTTGATATCGGTCGCGATATGCTTGAAAAATTCGAGCAGGCCTGCGCCGGATGCGGTACGGTGGATAAACGTCCTACTCTTGAGGGCCGCTTCATGAGTATGATAGTAAATCCTGTAAAACAACCCACTAAGTAATTATTGCTTTGCCGTGAATTGCGGCTGAGAGCAGACAATACGCACGCTCGGCGTAAAGAAAGCGGGCAGAAATATATAAAAAGGAGTACAGAAAAATGGCAAAAATAAAGACTCACAAGGCAACAGCCAAGAGATTTTCCCTTACCAAGAGCGGAAAGGTTAAGCTTAATCACACCAATCGCCGTCATAAGCTCGGCATTAAGACTGCGAAGAGAAAGAGACAGCTTCGCAAGAACGGTTATCTCAGCACAGCAATGGCACCTACCATTGCATCAATGATTAACAACTGATCAATTACAGAATATTCGGAGGATAATATAAAATGGCTAGAGTAAAAGGCGCGATGATGACTCGCAAGAGAAGAAATAAGATGCTCAAGCTTGCTAAGGGTTATTGGGGTGCTAAGAGCAAGCACTTCAAGATGGCTAAACAGCAGGTAATGAAGAGTGGTAACTACGCATTTGCAGGCAGAAAGATGAAGAAGAGAGATTTCCGTTCTCTTTGGATCACCAGAATTTCTGCTCAGGCAAAGGTTTGCGGCATGAACTATTCCACCCTTATGCACGGACTTAAGCTGGCAGGTATTGACCTTAACCGTAAGATGCTTGCTGAAATTGCAGTTTCCGACAAGAATGCGTTTGCTGCCATTGCAGAGCAGGCTAAAGCAGCTCTCGCAAAATAATCGAAATATACGATTTAAAAAAAGCGGCTCAGTGCCGCTTTTTTTCTAACACAAAAAGTCACGGTGCAGATTGTCGAAAGGAGCTTCTCGATAAATGCCAAACTATACAGGTGAGCCGATTACGGGACGTAAAAATCCGCTGATCGTCCGTTTCGCAAAGCTTTCCGACAAAAAGTACAGAGATGAAGAAGGGCTTTTCAGAATTGACGGCGTTAAGCTCTATTCAGAGGCTCAAAAAAGCGGTATTCAAATGGAATATACCTTTATCGCGGAAGCTAAACGGGGCAAAATTGAAGCAGAGCTGGGAGATGCGCTTTTCAAAGCCGGCGGAAAGATTATCCCGGTGTCCGATGAAGTCCTTTCGAAGCTGACGGAGGAGTCCGCCCCCCAAGGGATTGTGGGAATCGGAAAGAAATTTTCTCTGTGTAAAGAAAAAATCCCCATGAAGGGGGATTTCCGTTCCGTTTATCTCTCCCAAATCCGCGACCCGGGGAATTTAGGCACTATGATACGTACCGCCTATGCTTTCGGAATGGATAGAGTATATATAAGCAAGGATTGCGCTGATATTTATTCTCCAAAGGTGATTCGCGGTGCGATGGGGACGGTATTCCGGCAAAAAATCTCCATAGTTGAGGATGAAATAACCTTTGCCGAGGAAATGAAAAGCGAAGGATGCGAGCTTTTGGCGGCGGCACTTAGGAGAGATTCCTTGAAGCTTGGTCAGAAACCCCTTGGCAACAGAGTATGTCTTGCGGTGGGTAACGAAGGACATGGATTGTCAGCGGAGTTTATAAATCTCTGTTCCGGCACTCTTTTCATTCCTATGAATGAGGGCTGCGAATCCCTCAACGCCGCCGCTGCGGCATCGGTACTCCTGTGGGAAATCAGCCGTGATAAGTTATTGTGATTATTGTTAGAAAAGGCGATAAGTTGAAACGCTCTTTAAACCTATAAACCGTAGGAGGTAAAATATATGTGCAGCTGTCACGAGCATGAAAAAGAAAAATTTTATATAACAACCGCTATAGCTTACGCTTCCCGTAAGCCCCATATCGGCAACACCTATGAGGTAATCATGACCGATGCCGTTGCTCGCCGTAAGCGTCAGGAGGGATGCGATGTATTCTTCATGACCGGTACTGACGAGCACGGTATGAAGATTGAGGAGCTTGCAAAGGAAAAAGGTATCTCACCTAAGGAGTATGTTGACGGAGTTGCGGCGGAAATTAAGGAGATTTGGGACTTGGTAGGCGCGTCCTACGACAAATTTATCCGTACCACCGATGACTACCATGAAGCCACTGTCCAAAAGGTGTTTAAGAAGCTATACGAGCAGGGAGATATCTACAAAGGCTCTTACGAAGGCTGGTACTGCGTACCTGACGAGGCATTCTTTACCGAAACTCAGGTGGTTGACGGAAAGTGCCCGGACTGCGGTCGTCCCGTTGTCAGAGCCAATGAGGAAGCCTATTTCTTCAGAATGAGCAAGTATCAGGATAAGCTTCTTAAATATATCGAGGAGCACCCCGATTTCATTGAGCCTGAGCTTCGCAAAAAGGAAATGGTCAACAATTTTATTAAGGCGGGACTTCAGGACCTTTGCGTTTCCCGTTCTTCGTTTAAATGGGGAATCCCCGTTGATTTTGACGACAATCACGTCATTTACGTTTGGATTGACGCGCTCTTTAACTATGCCACCGGAATCGGACTCCGATTTGACGAGCAGGGAAACATTATTGAAAGCGATGAATTTGGTAAATGGTGGCCCTGTGACGTTCATGTAATCGGCAAGGATATCATGCGATTCCACTCAATCTATTGGACAATTTTCCTTATGGCACTGGGGCTTCCTTTGCCGAAGAAGATTTTCGGTCATCCTTGGTTCAATTTCGGAGAGGATAAAATGAGTAAATCCCGCGGAAATGTAATCTATGCCGATGACCTTGTAAAACGCTTCGGAGTTGACGGAGTACGCCATTATTGCCTTTGTGAAATGCCCTACGCGGCGGACGGAAGCATCACTTACGAAACCCTTATCGCACGCTACAATTCCGACCTTGCAAACAATCTCGGTAACCTTGTAAACCGCACTATCGCCATGACTCATAAGTATTTTGGCGGCATTATCCAGGAAGCGAACACACCCGATGCCCTGGACGAGGAGTTAAAGGCAGCGTGTGCGGCGGCAGTTAAGTCTGTAGGCGAAAATATGGATTCTTTCCATATTGCCGATGCCTCTGACGAGGTGTTTGCCCTTTTCCGCCGAGCTAACAAATATATTGACGAAACAGCTCCTTGGGTGCTTGCTAAGGATGAAGCATCTAAGGCTCGTCTTGGTACTGTTCTTTACAATCTTCTTGAAACAATCCGCGTGGGGGCAATTCTTCTTGAGCCGTTTATGCCTACCACATCGGCGGCGATCCTCGATATGCTTTCTACCGACAAGCGCTCGCTGTGCAGCGTGTGTGAATTTGGCGGACTTAAGGCAGGGGCAACTGTCGGTGAGGCGAAACCTCTTTTTGCGAGAATTGACGAGGCAAAAATGTTAGAGGAAATAAATGCCGAAAGAGAAGCGGCAATGGCTAAGGCGAAGGCTGACGCTCCGGTGGAAAAGCCCGAGGGCTGCGCGATAATCGGCTTTGACGATTTCATGAAGGTAGAGCTTCGCACGGCCAAGGTGATTGCCTGCGAGCCCGTAAAAAAGGCTAAGAAGCTTCTTTGCCTGCAGCTTGATTTGGGGTACGAGAAGCGTCAGGTAGTATCGGGAATTGCGAAATTCTACACTCCCGAGGAGCTTATCGGCAAGAAGCTCATCGTTGTAGCAAATCTTGCACCTGCCACTCTTTGCGGAGTTGAGAGCAACGGTATGATTTTAGCTTCCGGCGAGGAGCAGGTGAGGGTGGTATTCCTTGACCCCGAAACACCTCTCGGAGAGCGAGTAAGATAATGCTGTTTGAGTATGAAGCCGGGAGAGCCCTTACGATTTTTGACTCCCACGCTCACTACTACGACTCAAGATTCGCCGAGGAAATTGACGGCGGACGGGACGCGGTGCTTTCATCCCTGCTGTCAGGCAACGTAAAGCACATAGTAAACATCGGATGCTGTATAGAATCATCCCGTGATTGTATCGCGATTGCGGAGAAATATCCCGAAGTATATGCTACTGTGGGAGTGCATCCCGGTGAGGTAAAGGCGGAGGACGATATTGAAGCCTCAATAGCTGAGCTTCGCCGACTCCTTGCCCATCCCAAGGTGCGTGCTCTCGGTGAAATCGGACTTGATTATCACTATGGAATCGAATCGAAGGAACTGCAGAAGCAGTGGTTTCGCCGGCAACTTGAGCTTGCCTCGGAGCTGAAAATTCCCGTTGTGATTCATGACAGAGAAGCCCACGGGGATGTGATGGATATTTTAAGTGAATATCCCGATGTCAAGGGGGTATTTCATAGCTTTTCCGCCAGCGGAGAAATTGCAAGGCAACTGGTTATGCGCGGATGGTATATCTCCTTTTCGGGGGTAATCACCTTTAAAAACGCCGCGCGCCTTGAGAAAATCGTGCCTACTGTTCCTCTTGACAGAGTGATGGTCGAAACCGATGCACCTTATCTTGCTCCTGCACCATATAGGGGAAAGATAAATCATTCGGGACTGATTGAATTCACCGCCGCAAGGGCAGCAGAGCTGTATGGAATTACGGTGGAGGATTTCTGCCGTATAACCTATGAAAACGGGCGGAGATTTTTCGGAATCAATCATTGACTAAATAGCAAAAAAGAATCCCGAAGGCCGTGGGCTTTCGGGATTTTTACTCTTGTTTATAAGGGCTGTCAAGGCCGGTCATCTTGAGTATTTCATCGCCGCCGACTATATAGTAGTCAAGCAGCATGAGATTTGTGGCGGACAGTAGGTTTTTCATAAGGGTGAGAAATTTAGTATCCTTGGTTGTGGGAAAGACCTCCATGCTTTCGGTAACATGGGCGAGGATTATTCCCGCGGCACGGCAGCGCAGGGCGTTTTGCATCATAAAGTAGAGGTTATCTTCAGTGGGATAGTCAAACTCATCCATGACTCGGAATACATCTGCGATATCAGAGGTAGTGTCCACCAAAATCGCCCAAAGCTCGTCCCCGTGAATTTCTTCGCGCATATCACCAAACACCTCGGAAATACGCTCGTCAGTGGGAGCTCCGGAGGGCAACGGCTTCGGTGTGTTACTCAGATTTTGAGATATCATTCCCACTAAATTCAAAAAGGAAGCCACGGATGGCCCTACACCGGGAGTTTCACAAAGCTCCTTTGCAGACGAGGTTAAGATGTTTTCAAGGCTGTTGTCAAAACGCTCCATTAATTCTACGGCAATATCTCTGGTATCCCGCACTCGAATGGGGAAGTAGAGGAGCATTTCCAGCGTATCTCTCGGGGAGATAGCTTCACCGTTTGTGGATATAAGCTTTTCAAACATTCGCGCCCTGTGCCCGCTTGCGCCTATAGGCTTGGCTTTTTTTGATGATGAGTTTTTATTTTCCATTATTACACCAAGCCTTTCCTTTAAAAATAAAGCATTATACGGACGGTGGAGAATAGAAAAATGAATTCTCTGCCGCCCGTATTTAATTATAGCATATTTGGATTAATTTTTCAATAGGGGACTAATTTCTGAAATTGTTCTCGAAAATCGAGTCGCTTTCTTGATTGCTGTTGGAGGCTGTAGAGGGACCTTGCTCCATGAGTGTTACATCTACGTTAACGTGACGTCCATTTCTGACAACGGTGACCGTTACCACATCACCCACGGAATGACCTTTCAGAATAGCCTTAACATCGTCACTGTAGGTTACATCCTCCCCATCAATAGCAACGATTCTGTCGCCGGCAACAAGCTCGGATTGGCTTGACGCCGTTACATATATGCCAAGTGCGCTGACTCTGTACATCATTGCCTGATAGGACGTGGAAATATCAACATAATTGATGCCGAGAATCGCTTTTCCGCGTACATAGCCGTGGTTTACAAGCTCATCCGCTACCGTTGAAGCAGTATTGATCGGAATCGCAAATCCGATTCCCTCAACAGACATACCTGAGGAGGTAGTGGTGGATTTTGCGTTTACAATTCCTATAAGCTCGCCGTGGAGATTGAAAAGACCGCCTCCCGAGTTGCCGGGGTTGACCGCGGCGTTTGTTTGAATGAGAGTCATAACCGTTCCGTGAATAGTCACCTCGCGGGAAAGAGCGCTGATAATACCGTTTGTCACAGTACCGCCAAGCTCTCCGAGAGGATTGCCCACAGCTAAAACCTCTTGTCCGACACTGATTTCATCACTGTTTCCGAGAAGCGCAAAGGGAAGATTTTCTCCTTCGATTTTTACTATGGCAATATCCGTATCGGAATCCGTTCCCACAACCTTGGCGGCATATTCCGTACCATCGGACAGTCTGACGGTGATTGAGCTTGCACCGCTGACAACGTGGTTGTTGGTGATTATCATTCCATCGGTGCTGATGATGACGCCGCTTCCTGCGCCGGAGGTTACGTAGTTGCCCCAGAACATCGAGTCGGTGGAAATGGATTCGGTGGTGATTTCCACAACGGTGGGGGAAACAGCTTCAGCCACTTGATCGTAAGTGCCTGCTGTTTCGTTGGGGTTGTCGTAAGATTGGAAAACGATGGATGGAGATGCGTCCCCGTTAATGTCAAGTCGGAGGCCAAGCGGTCT
>JAZNUF010000231.1:0-4536 GCA_045592185.1 Candidatus Flemingiibacterium sp. | reverse complement strand
TGCTCTTTTGGTGCTCGGATATTCCAAAACAGAAGCCACAGATGCCCTTTCAGGCATGGATGTTTCGGCGATGACTCTTGAAAATCTCATAACAGCAGCCCTTAAACGGCTGATGAAATAAATTCGGCGAGCTTTCAAAATTTTGCGAAAGGAATTTAGATTGAGATATGAATTTTTTTGACGATAGCGGAGAGCTTGACACGCGAATAATGGATGCAAAATTTTCTCCCGAGGATGCTGACAATGACAGAAGTCTGCGGCCTACGGCTCTTGTAGATTATGTTGGACAAAGCAAGGCTAAGGAAAACCTTAAAATCAGCATTGATGCGGCAAAAATGCGTGACGATACCCTTGACCATGTGCTCCTTTACGGCCCGCCCGGTCTCGGAAAAACCACCCTCTCAAATATAATTGCCAACGAGCTTGGAGTAAATATTCGCGTTACCAGCGGTCCTGCTATTGAAAAGCAGGGGGATTTGGTGGCGCTGCTTACAAATCTTAACGAAAAAGATGTACTTTTCATAGATGAAATTCATAGGCTGCCAAGACAGGTGGAGGAAATTTTATATCCTGCAATGGAGGATTATGCTGTAGATATAATCATCGGTAAGGGTCCTTCGGCGCAGAGTATACATCTTCCACTGCCTAAATTCACCTTAATCGGGGCAACCACGCGTGCGGGGCAGCTTACAACGCCCCTTCGTGACCGCTTCGGTGTTCTTTTACGTCTTGAATTGTATACAGTGGAGGAGCTTGCCACTATTGTCAGCCGTTCTGCTTCGATTCTCGGGGTTAACATAGATGAGGAGGGGGCTTTGGAGCTTGCTTCCCGTTCTCGTGGGACTCCACGAATTGCAAATCGTCTTTTAAAGCGTGCGAGAGATTTTGCACAGGTTAAAGGAGATGGAAAAATCGACCGAAAAACCGCGTCAGCGGCGCTCAACATGATGGAAATTGATGAACTCGGACTTGACAATATCGACCGCCGTATGCTCGAAACCATTATCACTTTTTATAACGGTGGTCCTGTGGGACTTGAAACCCTTGCGGCAACTGTGGGCGAGGAGGCGATTACTCTTGAAGATGTGTACGAGCCTTATCTCATGCAAATCGGATATCTTTCGCGCACCCCGAGAGGAAGATGTGCAACACGCCTTGCTTATGAGCATCTTGGTATTACATGGCGCGAATCGGATGTAAAGGCAGGCGGAGAACAGATTGATATATTTTCTCAGGCGCTTGACGAAAAGAAAGGACAATAACCATGTGGAAAGCCGATAATTGGCAGGACTACGAGCTTATAGATACCTCTGACGGAGAGAAACTTGAAAGATGGGGAAAATACATCCTTATTCGTCCCGATCCTCAGGTAATATGGCATAATACAAAAAAGAGCAAGCTTTGGAAGAATGCCGATGCCATATATCGCCGTTCATCATCGGGCGGCGGTGGATGGAAGGAAAACCGTTTACCCGATGAATGGAAAATCGAATACGAAAATTTAGGACTTCAATTTGTCATTCGTCCCATGGGCTTCAAGCATACGGGACTTTTTCCTGAGCAGGCTGTTAATTGGGAATGGTTTTCGGAGCTTATTAAGAAAGCAGGCAGACCTATAAAGGTACTTAATCTCTTTGGATATACCGGCGGTGCCACCGTTGCGGCGGCAAAGGCCGGGGCTTCTGTATGTCATGTGGATGCGGCGAAGGGAATGGTTAATCAAGCAAAAGAGAATGCCCGTCTGTCGGGACTTTCCGATGCGCCTATACGTTACATTGTGGATGACTGCAAGAAGTTTGTGGAAAGAGAAATCAGGCGGGGAAATCTTTATGATGCGGTGATTATGGATCCGCCAAGCTATGGCAGAGGTCCCTCGGGCGAGGTCTGGAAGCTTGAAGAAAATATTGATGACCTTGTGGCACTTACAACAAAGGTGCTTTCGGATAATCCGTTGTTTTTCCTTGTGAACTCGTATACCACGGGGCTTTCTTCATCGACTACCGGTTATCTTCTTCATCTGCATCTTTTATCACGCTTTGGCGGAAAAGTAACGGCGGACGAAATCGGTATTCCGGTTACAGAAACGGGTGCGGCACTTCCTTGCGGTTCAAGTGCGAGATGGAATGCAATATAAAGATTTTTGGAGATATTATGAAAGACTTATCAGAATGTAGGCGTGAAATAGACGAAATTGATTCGGAGCTGCTATCCCTTCTTGAAAAGCGAATCAGAGTCGCTGAGAACGTGGCGAAATATAAGCTTGAAAACGGCATCGCGGTGTTTGATGAAAAGCGCGAGAGGGAAGTCCTTGAAAAAATCGGAAAGGGATGTCCCGAGGATGTAAAAGCCGAGCTTGTGGGAACATATGACGGCATCATGAATATGTCAAAGCTGCATCAATACGAGCTCAAAAGCGAATTTTCCCCGCGCCGTGCTTTCTTTGATGCCGCGCTTGAGGCCGGGGCGGCGGTGCGTAAATCCTATGAGGATGTAAAAATCGGCGTTCAAGGGGTAGACGGTGCCTTTTCTGCTCAGGCGGCAAGGGAAATGTTCCCTTGCGCAAATCTTGTGTTTTATTCTTCTTGGGATGAGATTTTTGCCTCTTTACACAAGGGGGATATTGAATATGGAGTGCTCCCGGTGGAAAATTCCACTTATGGTTCTGTTACGGATGTTTATCGCCTTATAATGGACAATGACGCCTATATTTACGCCTCTCACAGACTTCCCGTGGAGCACTGCTTGCTTGCGAAAGAGGAAACGAAAATGTCTGATATACGTCAGGTATTTTCCCATCCTCAGGCAATCGGTCAATGCTCGGATTTTATATCTGAAAACGGGCTTACAGCTATCCATAAAAGCAATACGGCGGTTTCAGCGGAGTTTGTGGCAGACAGCGACCGATGTGACATTGCCGCTATTGCCTCGGCTGATTGCGGAGAGCTTTACGGGCTTAAAATTCTACGCAGCGGTATTCAGAACCAAAAGGGCAATACCACAAGATTTGCGGCAATTTCAAGAGAGCTTGTCATTGGCAGCGATGCTGATAAAATCAGTATTCAATTTTCTCTTGCCCACCGTGAGGGCACTCTCTCCCGTATACTGGGGTATTTTTCTGCTCTTGGGCTCAATCTTACTAAAATTGAGAGCCGCCCGATTCCCGAAAAGCCTTTTGAATACAGATTCTATCTTGACTTCAACGGAACAATGAGCGATATACATACCTTTAATCTTATCTGCGCTCTGTCGGATGAGCTGACAGAATTCAGATTCCTCGGAAATTATGCCGAGAGTGGGGCGAAATAAGCAGACCTTTTGCCATTTATACGGCATGAATTTTTACAAAACTTTTTGTGCGGCCGCTGGTGGCGGCAGAATGAGGCGTTAAATGAACGAACCGTTTATTAAAATCGAAAATCTTGATTTTTCCTACGAGGACGAGGAAAGCGGCGATGTGGTCGTGCTTCGGGATTTTAATCTTGAAATTGAACGGGGCTCTCTTGTGGCTGTTCTCGGTCATAACGGGTCGGGAAAATCCACACTTGCCAAGCTTATAAACATGATTCTTACGCCAAATGGCGGAAAAATAATTGTTGACGGTCTTGATATAACAAAAGATGACCTTACCGAGGACGAAATGTTCGAGAACCGCCGCAATGTGGGGATGGTATTCCAAAACGCGGACAATCAGCTTGTTGCTACCATCGTTGAAGAAGATATTGCTTTCGGCCCGGAAAATTTAGGAGTTGAGCCTACAGAGATACGGAAAAGAGTAGACGATGCTCTTGCAGCTGTTAAAATGACGGAGTTTGCAAAGCATTCTCCTCATCAGCTGTCCGGCGGTCAAAAGCAGCGAGTGGCAATAGCAGGAATTATTGCCATGATGCCCAGATGCATAATCTTTGATGAATCCACCGCCATGCTTGACCCTGCGGGGCGGCGTGAGGTAATGGACACCATCATCCGTCTGAACCGCGAATACGGAATAACCGTTTTGCATATCACCCACTATATGAATGAAGCGGCACTTTGCGATAGGGTGGTAGTTATAAATGACGGAAAGATTGAGCTTGACGGTAAGCCCGGTGAGGTCTTTTCACACGTTGACAAGCTTTGCGAGATAGGTCTTGATGTGCCGCAGCCTACGGAGCTTTTGCATGAACTGCGCCGCGAGGGATACGATGTTTCTCTTGAAAAATTGTCCGTGGAGGAAGCGGCTAACGAAATAATGGAGCTGTTTAAATAAATGAACGCTATTGAAATAAAAAATGTAACCTATGTTTATTCTCCGGACACCCCCTTTTGCAAGGTTGCCGTTGATGATGTTTCTCTTGCATTCCCCGCGGGGAAAATCACTGGGCTCATGGGTCATACGGGCTCGGGAAAATCCACGCTTGTATCTCTCTTTAACGGGCTTATCCGCCCTACCTCGGGACAGGTTTTGGTAGGCGGCGAGGATATTTGGGAAGAGCCGAAGAATATCAGTAAATATCGCTTCAAGGTGGGCCTTGTGTTTCAATATCCCGAATATCAGCT
>JAZNUF010000230.1:0-9127 GCA_045592185.1 Candidatus Flemingiibacterium sp. | reverse complement strand
CCGGTGTACGCTCGGTGGTTTTCACCGAGGGATGTCCTCTGCGATGTGCTTACTGCCACAACCCCGATACCTGGCTCTGCCGTCCCGAGGATTTGACAGAATCCCATGAGGTTGCCGAAAAGCTGCTGCGATTCTACCCATATATCAAAGACGGCGGCGTGACCTTTTCAGGAGGAGAACCGCTGCTGCAGGCGGAATTTCTCTCGGAAATCGCAGAAAAATTAAAGGAAAAGGGGCTTCATATAGCTCTCGACACATCGGGATGCGGAAAGTCGGAGGGGATTGAAAGATTACTTTCACTTACCGATTTGGTGCTTCTCGACATAAAAATGACCACCGATGAGGATTATAAAAAGTACATTGGCGGAACGCTGTCTGAGGTTATGACGTTTCTTTGGAAGCTCGAAAAACTCAGCAAGGACGTATGGATTCGCCATGTGGTCGTTCCCGGAATCAATGACAGCGATGAGGATGTTTTTCGGCTGTGCGGTCTTATCAGTAAATTCACCTGCATAAAAAATGTGGAGCTTCTGCCCTTTAGAAACCTTTGCATCGAAAAATACAAGCAGCTTTCCATTGACTTTCCCTTAAAGGACACCCCCATCCCCTCGGCATCCCAAATGGAAAGGCTTCGCGCGCTTGTAAAGGAAAGATTAGGTATATAGACGACCGCCGAGGAAAAATCCCCAGCGGTTTGTGATATAATCACGGCAAATATAGTCTAAAATAATGTATACTGTACGTACAACCGGCAGAAAGGATATAAAGCAATGGCTGATACCAAAATATATGACGTAATAATAATCGGAGGAGGTCCCGGCGGATACACTGCGGCACTCTACTGTGTTCGTGCAGGGCTTGAAACGCTCCTTATCGAAAAAATGATGCCCGGCGGTCAAATGACCCAGACTATGCAAATCGACAACTACCCCGGCTTTGAGGAGGGGATTGACGGCTTCACGTTAGGCGAAAAAATGAAAAAATCCGCCGAGCGTTTCGGAGCAAAAACGAAAATTGCCGAGGTTTTATCGGTGAAGCTTGACGGCGCGGTAAAAGAAGTGGAGATCAAAAGCGAAAAGCTTCTGTCGAAGGTGATTATCATCGCCACCGGTGCAGAGCATAAGCATCTTGGAATAGAAGCGGAAGAAAAATACATTGGTCGCGGAGTCGGATACTGTGCCGCTTGTGACGGTATGCTTTACCGTGGAAAGACCGTTGCGGTAGTGGGCGGCGGAAACTCAGCGGCGGCGGACGCACAGCTATTGTCCCGTGTATGCAAAAAGGTTTATCTCATCCATCGCCGCGATACTCTGCGAGCTTCAAAAATATACCACGAGCCTATTTTGAATACGGAAAATATAGAACCCGTTTGGAACAGCGAGATTACGGATATTCACGGCGAGGAAAAGGTGCAGGAAATCACCGTTAAAAATCGCCTGACCAACGAAGCCTCCTCGCTTTCGGTAGACGGAGTTTTCATAAGCATCGGCAGATCCCCTGTAACCGCCCTTTTCACAGGTCAGCTTGACCTTGACGAAAGCGGGTACGTAATCGCCGATGAGTCCACGAGGACGAATATCCCCGGCGTTTTCGCGGTGGGGGATGTCCGCACCAAGCCGCTTCGTCAAATTGTCGGAGCGACTGCTGACGGTGCCGCAGCGTCATATTTCGCCGAGGAATATTTGATGAACAGCGGCAAATGACAAAAATTTAAAAAACGAGGCGGCATTGAAGCCGCCTCGTTTGTTTATGAACTTCCTTTAACTACTCTCACCGTTTTTACTCCGTAATACCTAAAGGCGGCGATTGTACTCTCGTCAATCAGCTCGCCGCTGACCGCGATAGGAACTGCCGGCGGACAAGCTACGGTAGCCTGTGCGAGAACGCACCCAAGTGAATTTTCTACGGGAATAAGCTTCGATGGGCACATGACTGCTTCTCTGTGGCTCATTACAATTTTCGGCGAAGCAAGCCTCGGCGCTTCCTCGGAAATCGGCGTCTTTTTTGCAAGGAGCGAGAGTATTCTCTCGACTTTGTCTATATCTTTTTCCGAAGTTCTCGGGGTAAACATCATAACGCAAAAATCCTTGTCGGCAAATTCGCAGATGACCCCCGCCTTTTCAAGACAATCCGCCAATTCTTCACCGGTATAGCCATAAGGCTTAGGAGCAATCGTAAGCTTTATAGGCTCTTCCCCTATTAGCTTATAGCCTTTGTCCGATAGGCTTTCTTTTAGCTTTTCAATTCTGAGGCAAAGCCGTGAAAGCTCCTCCCGATATTCCCCTGCCAAATAAGCATTGGCACTGTCGAGAGACTCTAAAATCAAGTAGGATGGACTTGTGGAGGCAAACAAGGACATAGCCTGGTCGCACATGGATAAAATCATGTCCGAAGCAGCTTCGGATATATGCAAATATCCTCCGCCCGTCAGTACGGGAAGGGTTTTGTGAGCAGAATCGCAGCATATGTCCGCCCCAAGACTTATGGGATGAGCAGATTCTTCAAGAAACCCTAAATACGCTCCATGAGCGTTATCTACGATGAGCAAAACTCCATATTTTTTGCAAACCTTGGAAATCTCCCCAATATCGCAGATGTTCCCGAGATAGTCCGGCGAGGTAATATAAAGGGCAGCGGGCAAATCCCCTGATGCAAACGCCTTTTCTACCTCCTCCGCCGTAAGAGTGCAGGAGATTATTCCCCTATCGCTTTCACCGTACAGCCATTTTATCCTCAGGTCAAGCAGTGCTGCTCCGCTCAGAAATGCCTTATGGGCATTTCTGCCTGCCGCAATCACGGGAGAGATTCCACGCTCCTTAGCGTGCACCACTGCAAGGTATAGGGCGGCTCGTATCGAAAGAGATGAGCCCTCCGCCGAATACACGGTGCGCTTTGCCCCGAACAGCGAAGCGGCGTTGTCTTCACTTTGCCTTATAATGCCGCTTGAAGAATAAAGTACGTCCGCGCCGTTGATTTCTGTGATATCGTGGGCTTCAAGTTCAGAAACGCCCTTGTGCCCGGGCATATGTAGTCGGACAGCCCCGGATTCGGCATATTTTTTGATAAAATCAGAAATGGGTGTATTCATCACTCTTCCATCGCCTTCGCGGCTTCAAGCATAATGGCACATTCCATACGCTTGCGGAAAAGCTCGCAGCCGTATTTGTATACGCCATTCACCGTGCCCGTGGCATGGTAAGCATTGCCCCCCCACCCGCCGGAGCAGTAAAGCTTCGCCCAACAATCCCGACATTCTTCTCTTGTGTATACGTTGCAGTCGGCAAACTGACACTGCATATCGTGATTTGTAACGCCCGTCCACACATCGCCAAGCTTGAATTTTTCCTCACCTACGAACTGGTGGCAGGGGTACAAATCTCCCCAAGGTGTGACCGCCATATATTCCGTGCCCGAACCGCAGCCGGAAATGCGCTTATATACGCAAGGACCGCCCTTAAGGTCAATCATGTAGTGATAGAAGGTGAACGGCTTTCCATCCCTGCGCCTTTCGAGCATAAGCTCCGCCAATTTTTCGTACTGTTCAAGTACAATGGGCAAATCCTCTGCAGTAAGGGCAGAGGGGTCCCCCTCGGCACAGACCACAGGCTCCATGGAAAGCTCGTTAAATCCAAGCTCAAGCATAACCTTTATATCTTCAAGGAAGTCGGGATTTGCATGGGTAAACGTGCCGCGCATAAAGTAATTCTTGCCGCCCCGTGCCTCAACTAACTTTTGGAATTTCGGCACGATTCGCTCCCAGCTTCCATTTCCCGAATAGTCTACGCGGTAACGGTCGTGAACTTCCTTTCGTCCGTCAAGACTTAACACTACATTACTGCATTCCTTGTTGGCAAATTCGATTACATCGTCATCAATCAGAAGTCCGTTGGTAGTGAGCGTAAAGCGGAAATTCTTTCCCATCTCCTTTTCCCGTGAACGGGCATAGCCCACAAGCTCTTTAACCACCTCAAAATTCATAAGCGGTTCTCCGCCGAAGAAATCCACTTCAAGATTCCGTCTGCCCTTTGAATTTTCCATGAGAAAATCAAGGGCCCGCTTGCCCACCTCAAAGCTCATCAAAGCACGCTCGCCGTGGTATTTACCCTGACTTGCAAAGCAATAAGCACAGTTAAGATTGCAGCTGTGGGCGATATGCAGGCAGAGTGCCTTTACCACTCCCGCAGAAGTCTTTTTAAGTTCTCCCGCAAGGGGCTCAAACGTGTCCTCGGCGAAAAGCTTTCCCTCGCGGCGAAGCTCTTCAATCTGTAAAAAGCACTCGTCAACCTCTTCGGGTGACACATCGGGATACTTTTTTAGAATATCTTTCTTAAGTAAGTCTTTGTCACTTTTCTCGTATTTTTCAATAATGTCATAGGCGACCTCGTCCACAATATGTACCGAGCCTGAATAGGTATCAAGTACAATATTAAGTCCCCCGAGCTTATAGCAATGTATCATAATAATCTCCATGGCTTTCGCAACAGCGAAGGCTTCTTTATGGTGGAATTGGGGGGGGTTTTGCGACAGTAAAATCGCGGCTGCAAAGCAGCAAAAGTCACAAAACACTGCGTGAAAAATATTTTTCACGCTATTTTCGCTTTTGTACATTTTATCTTTATAGGATTTTTAAGAAAAACGGGCTGTCGCGTCAAGCGATAGCCCATTTAAGCACTATAACGCGAAATTACTTTTCGCACTGCTGATTTGCAATACCGCAGCTGGTCTTGCAAGCAGACTGACAAGAGGTCTGGCACTCGCCGCAGCCGCCGTTCTTTGCACTGTCGCAAAGGCTCTTTGTTGCAAGAGTCACGATGCGGGAAGACTTTACAGCGGACTCACACTGCTGATTTGCGATACCGCAGCTGGTCTTGCAAGCAGACTGACAAGAAGTCTGACATTCGCCGCAGCCGCCGTTCTTTGCGCTGTCGCAAAGGCTCTTTGTATTCAAGGTTGTAATATGCTTCATGATAAATTCCTCCGAATTTTGTTTTATTACTTAAAAATATTATATCATAAATTTTCCTTGTAAGTTAAAGATTTTGAAAATTTATGATCAAATAAAAGCTTCCTCAGATCCGCCGAAGCGGAGCGAAGGCATTCATTGCTTTTATTATATCACAGTATTTTTACGCTGTCAACGATAAAGCGGTAAAATTTTAATTTTTTCACTAAAATTCCGTAGCGTTTGCAGACACGTCTTCGGATTTTTCAGCTTTTTTACGAGTCCGCCAATCAAAAATTGCCATCAACACAAAAGTACCTGCAAATATAACCGTTGCCGCCACTCCGTACTTCACGCACCACGGAGAATATTTAAGTTCGATTTCATGCTCGCCAGCTGTCAATTCCACCGCCGTCAGCGAGTCAAACGCCTGGTGCGCTTCCGTAAGCTCTCCGTCTACGTATATCTGCCATCCCTCGTCATAGGGAATTGTCAGCATAAAGGTGGTTCTGTCTTCAGGTACATTGACAGTACCGATAAAATGACTGTCCGTATACTCCTCGATAATGTAATCGCCCTCTTTAAGCTTCGGCATAATTTCCTCATAAAGCGCTTCGTCAAGGTAGTAAAAATAATACTGCACATTCTGCATATAGACCTTGTCTGAAAGGAGCTTCATGGTAAGGGTAAAGCTTTCCCCTCCTTCATGGTAACCGAGGGAAAGTATGCGGTGGGTTTCATTGGAAAAATATTCGGACAGCTTTTCCCCGTCAATGGAAAGCTCAAGGTGATAGTGATTTGTATAGGAAGTGTTGCAGGGGATATACATATAAATCTCGTAGTCGTTTACGGGGGTGATTTCATATATGAGCTTGCCCGATATATCCTTGTCAGCCTTTCTGTATTCCTTATGGCCCGATTTATAGCTTGTATTGAGATTTTCCGTTTCGGGACGAATGTTATGATAAGGCTTAAACAACTCTACCGTTTCTTCCTCACCGAGCATTGCCGTTACCATCTTGTTCATTCGCTCAAAAGGGTTGTATTCCTCGGATAAATCTACATTCTCTATATCCGAGTTGACCGCATACCCAAGGGAAAGTGCCAAATCGTTTTTGTAAACTACCGTTTTGTTCTCTTCATCGGTAAACACAGCTTCTCCCCAAATGGCGTATATCGACTCATCGCTTTTTGCAAGCAGATATTTTACGCCGAGAAGTCCGTCCGATACAGGCGTTCCACCAAGATACTTTGACCAATGGGATTTCGAAGAATATCCCATGAGCTGCAAAAATTTAATCTGGTCTTTATTAAGGGTAGATGTACTGTTTGAAAGACCCTTTAAATTAAGGGCAAAATTGTCGTTGGTTTTGCGATGAGTAGTCTTTTCCGCGCGGTAGAATGTGTCATCGGTTTCATTTATATAGTCAGCCGCAGGAGTCCATTTGTCGATAAACGTGCGGTAAGAGGTTCTTGAACTGTAGCTTACATCTTCGTCCAGCGCAATGATATCCGAAAGTCCGCTGCAAAACATTTCAAGCAACACAAATACACAGAGGATGGAATACACCGAGCCCTCAAGCCACTTCTTTTGGCATCCCGTAAGCAGTATCATGTATATCGCAATACATCCGAGGGAAAACCATATAACCATAAGGTCGTTTATATTCTCGTAGTCCTGCTTTTGAATCACAAACAAAAGTAAAATCAGCGCAAGTCCTACCCCTGCCACCTTCTTGAAATCAAGGCTTTCTATGTGCTCAAAGGCTCTGTATGCCATAACGATAATCACGAAACAGAACATAAAGCTGTATCGGTAATTAAGCCAGTTGGGCTCCTGAAAGCCGTGCCATGCAATATCTATGGTGCTGGAATTGAAGCTGAATACGAAAAATGCCATAAGCGCGCCGTATCCGATTTTTTTACGGGTTGGAACTGCCTTTACGAAGAAAAACACTACCGACATAATGAGGGTGAGCAGTCCCGAATAGATTACGGGAAGTCCCTCTCGGCGCACCGTATCGTAGGAGGCAGGAAGAAGTTTCGCCGTTAAATCGAGGAAATCGAATCTCTGCTCAAAAGAAAAATCAGGGTTTGAAAAAGTGCTCTTTCCAAAGCCGAGGGAATAGTACGCCGGGAGAATAATAATCATCGCCATGCCAACAGCAATGGCAGAATATATTATTATCCTTCCAAGACTTTTTCCGAAATGCGCCCTCTCACCGAGAGGATTTCGCTCCTCGGGTGTCATCATGAAATAGGCGGCGAAAAAGTAAGCGGCAACGCCGATACATACCATGTAGCCAATATAGTAGCTTGAAAAAACCGCCGTTGAAAGAGTCAGAACGTACAGCTTGAATTTGCCGTACTTTATAAGAGATTCCACACCGAGAAGAATCAGTGGGAAAAAGAGTACGCAATCGAACCACATGGTGTTATGCTGAAGCACGACCGAGTAGGAGGTAAGAGCGTACATGATGGAGAAAATCAGCTCATAGACCGGCTTTGTCGGGTGAGATTTGTGCAGATACACGCACATATTGAAGCCCGAAAGTCCGCATTTTAGAAGAAGCATCAAAAAGATGGATTCGGTTATCATTCCCTCCGGGAACAATGCCGTTATAAAGGAAAAGGGGCTGGCAAGATAATATGCCACAATCCCGAGGAACTCTCCTCCGAGAGCCCTTTCAAAGGAATAAAGTATCCCTTGCTCGCCTCTGAATATATCGCGTATTGCCTCAAAATAGTAGACGTACTGTCCGTTTAAGTCAAGGACAAGGACAGAGTTTTCCCCAAAAGGCCAAACTCTTATGGCAACGTATATAAGTGTAAGCACAACCACGGGTAACAAAAACGCTAACCAAGCATGATTCATTCCGCTGAACGCCATGCAAGCAGAGTTAAAAGCCGTGGAAACAAATGACCGCCGTTCCTTTCTCGGGGACGGAGTTGTTATGATGTTTTCATTTTCCGACATTTCGCGCACCTCGCTAAAGTAGCTTTATATTAAACTTGTTCGCCGTTTTCATGAATGATACGGCGAATATTTTTTTCGAGCTTTATTCTTGGGACAGTCAAATCCCGACCGCAGGATTCGCAGATGATTCTAATATCGCTGCCCACTCGCATTACGCGAAAGCGGACGCTTTTAGGAGAGCATGGGTGGTTTTTCTTCATTTCAAGCACATCGCCGACTTTTATCTGCTTTATTTCTGCCATTGTGAAATCCTCCCATTAAAATGGTATGTATACAGTATATCACATTTTTACCTGATTGTACAGCTTTTTTTCCGAAAAACCCTTGATTTTTCAAGGTGGAAATCAATTTGTAAAATAAAATTCATTTTTCCCTTGATTTTTAATTTGTTGTGTGCTAAAATGATATTAGCAAAATAAAACCGTTTCGGAGAAAGGCTAAAATCATGGAAAAGAAATTATGGAACGACTTTGAGCTTGAAGAATTTATTTTCGAAGAGCGCAAGGCAAAACTTGTTTACCCCAAAACCAAACCTAACGGGAAGCTTCTCCTTAAAACCGAATATTGGGATGCTTTCCCGGCTTTTGAAATTGAAATGTTAAACCGTGGTTATTACCTTTGCCATGTCACCCATTGTTCCCGTTGGGCTCCCGATGAGGAAACAATCATTATGGCTGAGTTTGTAAAGTTTGTCGCGAACAAATTGAATATCGAGCCCAAGTGCATACCCGTAGGCATGAGCTGCGGAGGACTTCAGGCGGCAAGACTTGCACAGATGTACCCCGAGCTTGTTTCTGTACTTTATCTTGATGCGCCGGTGCTTAACATTTTAAGCTTTGCGGGAATCGGCGCCAACGAGTTTAACGCAAGTATGTGGCAGGAGCTTGTTACAACCTACGGTTTCAATAAATCCTCCGTGCTTGCATTCAGAAACAGCCCTATCGACCACATGGACATACTTATCGAAAACAACATTCCGATCATCATGGTAATAGGCAACGCCGACACCGTAGTTATTTATGAAGAAAACGGCAAAGTCCTTGAAGAATATTATAAAGAAAAGGGCGGCATACTTAAGGTCATCAAAAAGACCATGTGCGGACACCATCCTCACTGCCTCTCCGACCCCACACCTATTATTGAATTTGTAGAAAAATATTGCTGAGATTACATACATAGGGGGTGTTGCACTTAGGTGCAACACCCCC
>JAZNUF010000229.1:0-3590 GCA_045592185.1 Candidatus Flemingiibacterium sp. | reverse complement strand
ATCTCATCAATGGCATGACATATAATATCAAGCCCTTTGTGTTCCACAAGCCTTGACACAAGCCCGATAAGCGGTACATCAGGTCTTGCGGGAAGCCCGCACTGCTTTTGCAGTTCGGATTTGCAGACTGCCTTTTTGCCCTCAAAGGTATCGGCATCGTAATTTTCCGGAACATATGGGTCTGACGCCGGATTGTTTTCTATCATATCAATACCGTTCACAATACCTTTTAACTTAAAAGCATGATCATTTATAACCGAGGAAAGTCCATGTGCGAAATACGGATTACATATTTCATGTGCATACGTTTTTGAAACTGTCGTAACGCTGTTACTTGAAAGTATAGCCCCTTTCATAAAATTAACTGAGCCGTTGTATGAAAAGGTACTTTCGTAACGGTCGGGCAGTCCAAGTACATCTCCCAGGAAGTATGGGTGCGCCCAGCCTTGATATTCTATATTGTGGATAGTAAACATTGTTTTGGTTTGTCCGAGCTTATCATTGTAGAAAGCATGGAGCAGAGTCGGAAGCAAACCCGTTTGCCAATCATTGCAATGAATAATATCAGGGCTCTCTTCCATATAGACAAGGGACTCAAGTATTGCCTTGCTGAAAAAAGCAAATCTCTCCCCATCGTCAGGGTACCCGTAGATATTCTCCCTGCCAAAATACTGTTCGTTATCAATAAAATATATTCTCAGCTTGCGTTTTTTGCTTTTAAGACGCATAAGTCCTACATAAACTTTTCGCCATGAAAGCTGTGTTTCAAATTCGGCAATTCTTTCCACATCTATTGTGGGATTATGCTTTATCTTTGCATAGTACGGCAAGAAAAGCAGTATTTCGTTGCCTTTATATTCTGCCAATGCCTTAGGAAGAGCTTGGGCGACA
Organism: Candidatus Flemingiibacterium sp.; assembly: GCA_045592185.1. Classification (GTDB taxonomy): domain Bacteria; phylum Bacillota; class Clostridia; order Oscillospirales; family CAG-272; genus Flemingiibacterium. The sequence goes on along the minus strand of JAZNUF010000229.1, from coordinate 2,699 downwards.
TCGCCCAAGCCTCCGGTTTTTACAAATGGTGCGGCTTCGCTTGCAGCGAAAACTATTTTCATACAATCTCTCCCTTTTTTATAATGATGGGTTGCTTAGGAGTTCCCTTAAGTCTGGAGCCTTGTGTGACCGTAACATTTTTATCAAGGATAACACACTCAAGCTTTGCTCCGGCACCTATCTTTGCACCCTGCATAATAATACTTGACTTTACAAAAGCATCTTTTTCAATAACGACCTCACGGAAAATAACGCTGTCCTCGGCTCTGCCGCGCATAACGCAGCCATCGGCAATAATACAGTTTGAAACCTTTGTTCCCGCCTCGTAATATGTGGGGGACTCATCTCTGACCTTTGTGTAAATAGGTGAATCCGTGAGAAAAATTCCGTCCCTAATCTCTTTGTTTAAAAGTGCCATGTTGTTATAATAATAGCTTTCAATATCTCCGTTGAACAGCACAACGCCATCAAAGGAATATACGCCGATTTTAATAGCATTTTCATTAAACTTACGTTGGAGATAATCCCTTTCAAAATGCACGTAACCTCTTGAATAAGAGTCACGTATCGCTTCAACCAGTAAACTGCGGCTCATAACGAACATTCCCATCCCCACATAATTATCGTCATCGGGACGGGAATCTATCTTCATCTCGGTTACACGTCCCCTGCTGTTCGTTTTTAGTATCAGCGGATATTCCTTTTTACTCCTTTTTAGTTTTGATACGACCGTAACATCATTCTGTGAATGAATATGCTGTTTTATGACTTCGCCAAAGTTTATGTTGCACAGAACTGTAGCATCGCATACTACCACATAGTCATAACCGGGGTTGCTTATAAAGTGGATTGCCGAATGCAAAGCCTCAAGCTTTCCCTTATACACCGTTCCCGTATTTCTTTCCGCAAAGGGCGGAAGAAATACGACACCTTCGTTCTTACGATTGAGGTCCCACGCACTGCAATTTCCCAGATGGTCCATCAGAGAACGATAATTATACTTGGTAATGATACCGATATTGTATATCCCGGAGTTTGACATATTGGACAGCGCAAAATCTATCTGTCTGTATCTTCCGCCAAAAGGAAGGGACGCAACGGTTCTGTGATTCGTAAGCTCCCCTAAAGAGCTGTCATATATATTGGAGAAAATGATTCCCATTACCTTCATATCTGCGGCCTCCTTAATAAATTTCCTTTGGCAACAGTATTTTATTTTGCCCTATCTCTTTATCTTTACCCACAACAGAAATTCCCCATTTGTTCTTCTCATAGAACTGTGGGCTGTCACCGATTCTCACATTGGCGTGTACCGTTGCCCCCTCTCCGATAATGGAATATCGGATTACTGAGTGGTTTTCAATAACGGCATCCGGCATAATAAAGCTATCGTATATCTGGGCGTCCTTTTCTACAACACAGCCGGTGGAAATTATCGAGTTGTAAACCTTTCCGTAAACTGTACTTCCCTCGGCAACATATGAATTTACAATCTCGGCATCGGGTGCTATATAGCTGCTGGGAAGTGCGTAATTTCTCGCATAAACACAGTTAACGCCATCTCTGAGATTGAGAACGGGACTATGGCCGAGAATGTCCATGTTGGACTGCCACAATCCATCTATTGTGCCCACATCCTTCCAATATCCGTCAAATTCATAGGCGAATAAATTGTGTCTGTCTTTGAGCATCTTAGGAATGATATTTTTCCCAAAATCGTTGCTGGAATCACTGTCCTCATTGTCGGATATCAAATAATCTCTGAGCATATTCCAACGGAATACATACACCCCCATAGATGCCTTTGTGCTCTTAGGCACTTTTGGCTTCTCCTCAAACTCAAATATCTTTCCGTTTGCATCCGTATTCATGATACCAAAGCGAGATGCCTCCTCAATGGGGACATTTATTACCGCGATTGTACAGTCTGCTTTGTTTTTTGTGTGCTCTGCCATCATAAGCGAATAATCCATCTTATACACGTGGTCTCCCGATAAAATAAGTACATATGTTGGATTGTATCGGTCTATAAAGGAAATATTCTGGAATATGGCGTTTGCCGTCCCCTTATACCATTCGGAGCTGGCACTTTTTGAGTATGGCGAAAGCACATGAATACCACCATTGGTACTGTTAAGCCCCCATGGAGAACCGTTTCCGATGTATTCGTTAAGCTGTAGTGGCTGATACTGTGTCAAAATTCCAACCGTGTCTATTCCCGAGTTGACACAGTTTGACAGAGGAAAATCTATCAGCCTGTATTTTCCGCCAAAGGGAACAGCCGGCTTCGCAGTGCTCTCGGTAAGTACCATCAGCCTGCTCCCTTGACCACCTGCCAAAACCATAGCCAGACATTCTTTTTTCTTGAACCTCATTATGAAAACCTCCTTGATGATTTTACACAACAATTTTCATGCCTTAATTCACCCGTAGATTGAACGGTAGAGTCACATCGGTCTTGCCCCTATCCGCCCATTTGCACGCAAATCGTTGTCAAGGCAACCAAATATGTTACCTCATTTTAATTATAAGATAGATGTGTAGATTTATACGTATATTCCGAAAAATTTTTTAGTTTTTTCGAAATTATTTCATCTTTATAAGCTTACCCGCTTTTTTCTAAATTTAATGACATTTAAATTATTTTAAATTTAATATTGCATTACACGAAAAAAGATAATATAATATATAATGTATAA
>JAZNUF010000228.1:0-3875 GCA_045592185.1 Candidatus Flemingiibacterium sp. | reverse complement strand
TATCTTAAAAAAATTTGAATATCTACTCATATTAGAGAGATATTAGAAGGAGTATATTTTATCATGGCTGACGCCATTATGACTACGACCGAAATTCGTGAGTTTGACTTTCACGAGGAAGAACGGGAAAGATTTGATATTTCACAGTTATATCACAGCATTACAGAGGAAAACCCTCCGACTGAGTTTGTCGGCGGAATTTTTCCAAGGAAGCATGTGAGCATTATCGCGTCAAAGGCAGGAGTTGGGAAGACTTGGTATATTTTGAAATTTATCACAGATCTATCGCGCGGTGGGACAATCTTTTTGTCTCAGGCATATTACGAGAAACCTGGAAGAAGTCTTGTGTTTTGCGGCGAAACTGGAATACAACTTTTAACAGAAAGACAACGCCGAATGCACGACAAAGCCGATTCAAAAAATATTGCTATCGTCAGCCGTTTAGAGGCTGCCCGGCATGGGTTGCACCTCAACATAAACACGGCTTCAGGAATTTCAGCTATCTCGGCATTGTCAAAAAAATTCAAGCCGGATTGCATAATTTTTGATACTCTCATGAGTTTTCGAGATGATGACGAGAACGGGGCTCAGGATACTTCGCTGATGATGGCGAGGTTACAAGCTTTAGCGGATAACCTAAACGCCGCTGTTATCGTAACACATCATTTGCGAAAATCGGCAATGCAGCAGACAAATGGCGAGGGATTTCGACAGCGTATCGACCAAGACGAAATTATAGGTTCGTCAGCATTAGTCAGACAATGTGGAGTTGCATATATCCTCGTTAAGTATGGTGAGAAAACTTTTTGCTTAAAGCCGGTTAAGACATGGTGGGAAAATTCTAAAGATGTGCTGTACCGCATGTATAGTGAGCTTGGAGAAATTCGTTTTGATATTCCTCTTGATGAAAATGCGACGATTATACGCTTGAAAGTTGAGGAATTTATCAAGGCTCAAACAGAAGGGCAGGTTTTCACGGCTATGGAACTCTGTGAGAAGTTCAAGATTTCAAAACCTTCATGTTATCGCGTTTTCGATAGACTTTGCGAACGAGCTTTCCCGGAGCAGACGAAGAGCAATTATTATCGGCTTAAAGGGACAGGAGGACTTGAGAAAACAAAAGGCGCGGCGAGCGTCGATGAAAACTGATTTTCTCATTTTCTCACAACTTGGAGGGTGCATGGAAGTTCGAGATTTATATTATTATTGCGAACGAAAATTTTCGCAAAATGAAATTTACGACTTAGATTTTTTGTTCACGGGGACGAGTCGTCCAACGAAATGCAAATTTATTGAAATCGTCAAGGGGGATTTATTCAAATTTCAGAGCATTTCCGCGTCATGGACGGTAACTTTATCGCCGACACAGTTATATTTTGGATTAAAAAAAGAAAATTTCCGAGGAGAAAGGAAAAAAAGCTAAAAAAACTTCCTCCTTCCTACCTCCTCATTCCTACTTTCGATGACTGCAAGCCGTTGAGTCTCACGGAGTATAATACTAACAAACTCTATCTTTAATATTTTAGGAGGTTTGAAAAAAAATTATGACAAAAAAATTTCACTTAAGCTTAGTGTTTTTGTCGCTGGCTTTGGTAACTTTTTTCGCTATCGTCAGCGGCGGCTGCGGAGGAGGTTCGAGCGGTTCAATCGGCGGCGGTGATAATGGTGATAATTCAGAAATAGAAATACCAGAAAATCCCGTAGCTGAAGACTTATCTGCGGCACGCGAGGAAACAATCCTGACGCTTGACCTGACCAAAGTGAATGCCACGGGCTTTGATGCTGACGGGAACGGAATGCCTGACTTTTTAGACTTTTACGGAGTTCCTCAATTTCACGTCAATAACTCAGCATCAGGTTCTTCAGTTACGGCTGCGTCTGAAGTGTCAGCAGCTGCTGCAAAGGGCGTTAATGTTCCTTCCATGATTTGGCTGGACAGCCTTAACACTGAAGCTGAAGGCGGCAATGTCTTTGTAGTTCCTCTTAACGCAGGACAGGAATACACCTTTGAAGTTTCCAAAAACTTAACCGAAGATTTAGGCGGCATTCTTCCCAATATCTCATTCTATGACCCTTCAAATTCAATTTATTCTCTTGATGATGCTGAAGAAATAAGCGGTGTTACCATTGCCGCTTATCCTGAGGAAAATCCTTCGCTCATCTGCTACACCATAAAACCTGAAGTTTCAGGAAATTATATCGTCAAAATCTCGAACGGCGAACCTTATTCGGGCGCATATTTAGATGATAACGGCGAACTTGCGCATTATTCCGAAGAAAAATCCGACACGGGTTCAGTGCTTTTCATTTACAAAGAACGACGCAACGAAGATGGCGAAACGGGATATTACACGAATTTCAAGTTTCAGATTGGCGATGAAAAAACTGACAGCATCAGCATAAGCGACATAATCGAGCTGAGAAAAATATTCTTTGAAGCAAATAAGGATTATTTCACGAAAGTTTACGGTCATAATCTTCCCGATGACGACTACGGAGCAGGCAGTATATTTGAATGGAATGAAGCCGATGTTTATGCTTATTTCATGGAAGAAGTTCTGGCTGAGATAGGCGTTTTGGCTCTGTACTCCAACCCCTACGAAACCCTCGATGAAGACGACACATTGGACTCTTTATCCGACGAGGAATTGGAAGCTAAATACGAAGCGGCTTACGCTGAATTCAAACTTATGAACGAGATAATCGAAAGACTCATCTATGGCGGCAGCGCGGTTTCAACGAGTGCTCTGGAAGATGAATGGTCATCGATTCCTGCTGATATTACCGGAATACCTTACGAACCCCGTTATTATATGGGCAGGGGAGCAATGGCTTTTACCATGCTTGACCCTCCCGGTGCCGTTACGATTCGTCTTAACAATCCGCCCTCGCCGACAAAAGCACAGCAGAGGCTGATAAAGTTCGATGAGGCTACTTCAGATGACCTCATGGAGAGTGCTGACATGACTCCGAAAGCTGAAGACACGAACGACAATTACCCTATTACGACTGATTTTTACACGAAATTCATCAACACGGCGTCCCAGACGGAGCAGCTCACAAAAACAACGGCAAATGTTTCCCTTGCCACGTCCGCGTTAGGCGTATCAGCCGGAACGGGTTCGACAAATAATTTCAAGTTCGGACTGACTTCTTCGACCCTCGTCATTCATTACGAGGAAACGGAACTCGGCTACCGTGAACTTCCTGATGAAGAACTCCACAATGCTTGGGAGAAAGCTGAACTTTTTGACGCGATAGACGAGGACTATGAGACCGATAAAAGCAGCAAAGGTGCTCCAAAATTCATAACGGAATTCAGGAACGATTACGGCGATTATTACGTGAGCGGCTATCAGTACGGAGCCTGCTATGACGCATATATTTCAATCACAACACAGACTTCGGAACAGCTCGAAGAGGTTGAGAGCAAGCTTGGTGCCAATTTGAATCTTGACAGCTTCGCCGCAAGCGCCGACCTTAAAAATACGACCAAAGACACCCTGAAAGAAAACAAGGCAACGATAGAAGTAAGAATCGTAACGACCGGTTTCGGGAACAACGCGCCCACAGTTTATCCGCCTACCAACAAGAATTTGCCAAGCGGCGATGTTGAAGCGATAGAAGACGTGTTCAAGTCGCTGTCGGAGTTCCGCACCAAAATCGGTGGCGACAACCGCGCAAGCTATGCTCCCGTCAGGGTCAAGATGACGAGGTGGAAGTCTGACCCCAAAATTTCCAGAAGAATGAGGAAAAAAGGTTACAAATCTGGAAATATTCCTGTTACCGTCGGACAGTCCGAAAGAATCTCCGCTTTCAATACTCAGCTGAAGTCTTTGAGGGGCTACCGCAATGTCGTAACCGGCAATGCGGGC
>JAZNUF010000227.1:0-11730 GCA_045592185.1 Candidatus Flemingiibacterium sp. | reverse complement strand
ACATGGCTACGATCCGACTTGATTGTCCGCCCGCCATGTTGTTGCCCTCGTAGAGAGCCTCCTTGTGGCTTACCGCCGTCACCTCGCCTATGTGGTACTTGGCCACGGAATCAACCACCTTATCGCCCACGGCGAAATTGTCCGCAAACTCTTCCCGTATCTTGCGGAACTCAACTACGTATTCCACCTTTATACTGTCCTTTACCTCCTCCGGCGTGCTCCTGAGAAGGAGAAAGGCAGCCACGGCAATAATAGCAATAATTACAATAAGTATCGCCGCGTCCACGGCATTGAATTTACGTTTTTTAATCATTGTCTGAATCCTCCTAACAATCAAAATACTTCTGCCGGAGCTGTGGCAGTCATGGTTTTTCTTATTGCCACTCCCAGTCCGAGTATAAGCCAAAACATAAGGAACACACGGTAATTATACCATATATAATCGGTCATTCCCTGAGCGAGTACGCCTATTATGCCGCAAAAGATTGCGCTTGAATAAAGCTTCTCTCGCCTTTTTTCCTTCATGTGAAATTCAAAACCGCCCTGGGCGTTTATAAAGAGGAGTGTCAAAAATACTGCCAGCCCTACCACACCAAGCTCTACAAGTATCTGCAAATAAAGATTGTGCGAATGGGGGGCTGTTTCTATCCCCGACAAGGCATAGGCGGGATAAACCACCGCAAAGGGGGGATTCCCCACTCCGATTCCGCTTGTCCAAAAATCCTCTGCCATATTTACAACCCCTCGCCATATATTAACTCGGTAAGAGGTAGAGCTGTCACCGAGGTTTCCTATACTTAAGAAGCGTGACGTTATACTGCTCGGCAGAATGAACGGCAAAAAGGGTATACCCACCGAGCCGAAAAGAAGCAGTGCCATGGTGTTTTTGCTGTACATAAGGAAGAACAGCAGCATACCGATAATTATTCCCAGCCATGCCCCTCTCGACCAAGTGTAAACAAGGCATCCCACCGTGACAACAATCGCAAATGCACCGCCCACCTTCATACGAGGTCCCTTGCCCACAATGAAAAGTGCCGTCATAAGCGGAATCACCATGATGAGATACTCCGCCAAAACATTGGGATTTTCAAAGGTGGAAACCACTCGTCCCTCTATTTCACTGAACATATCCGTATCATGCCAAACCTGGTCAAACACACCGAAGAAATTTTGGTACAATCCGTAAAGAGCAACCATCGCGGCAGAACAAACCGTAGCAAAAACCCCGCGCATAAACCACTCCTTGGAGCGAAGAAGGTTGACTACAAGGAAATAACCAAGCATAAACGCCGTGTAAACAAGTGCCGGCTTCAGACTTCCCGAGGAAGCCGATACCACGCCGCCCACCAGCATAAGCACCATGAAAACCAACACCGCGCCGTCAAGCAGGTCAAATTTCAGGGAGCGTTTGCCGCACAACACCTTGATAAAATAGCACAGTGAGGTGTAAAGAATCACCGCCACAAGCACCATAGTGGGTACAAAGGGCAATGTCAGCAAAACCGCAAGGAGTCCCACCTCCGGCTTCATCAAAACAATGAATGCCCCGATTAAGAGTCCGATTCCCACCAGCATATACAGTGGATGAACAAATGCCGAAACAATACCGAAAAGAAGGCCTACAATAAAGGGTATATTAAACCGCCCCTCGCTCACATTGTCCGTTTCGACCTCTTCCCGTCTGACGCCCATGACCTTGAACATCAAAAATCTTGAGGCGGGGCTGGTCAGCAGTGCGCTTGACAAGGTGTGTCTGGAAGCTATCATCAAAACCGAGGAAACAAGCATAAGAGCCAGCGTAACCGCCACGCTCAGGTCAATGTTCTTTCCGCCGTTTATATAAAACGTGCGGAAAAGGTACGCCACCGTGCTGTAAAGGGTAAAGGAAAAAAGAAATATTCCATAGGATTTAATAGAGCTTGACAAAAGTCCGTGAAGCCATCTGCCAATAAATCCGAGAATCATGCTGTTTTCCGCTCCGTGAGCAAATTTTCGCTTTATTGGAACAAACACCCTGCCGGATATATCCAGCTTGTTTTTAAATTCCATTAGTGCACTTTTCTCAAGGGCATCATTTTCACGGCTGTATGCGGTAAAAATACCGCCGATAAATCCATTCTCAAGCTTTTTGTATATCCAAGACGAGGCTTTTCCAACAGCGGAAATTATAAGGGACGACCTAAAAAGCTTACCGCGCTTTGCGGAATTTTGTTGTTTATCCAAGCTATCTCCTCCCATTAAAGTTATTTTTTGATACAAGGCAAACGCTTACAAACATACGTCCACCCAAGATAAACAGCCGCACCGGGGACAAATATAATGACAGCATTTAAAATATTTTTTAAAAAGGGTGCGCAGTAAGGCCGGCTTCCCACAAGCCACGACATCCCAAGGCAGGTAAGAAGCAGGAGAATTCCCCCTATAAGAATCTGCAGAATCCCCCAAAAGAGCTCCTTGGTATAAAGTCCGCGAAGTCTTTTGACGGAGAAAATCACAAGTACCGCAGCAGTTGCTATCTGTCCTGCCGCCGCCGCTATTCCAACGGCTGAAACCCCGAAAAGTCCCTGCCATGTAAGAACAGCTCCCAAAGCAAGATTCACTCCGATTCCGCTGAGGACAGCCCACATCACAAGCCGCGGCTGATTCTTTGAATAAAATACTCTTGAAAAGAGCTCAGTTATGGCAAAAAAGGGCATGGCAGGAAGAATGAATTTCAGAATCTGTACGGTGTTATATGCATCCGTGGGTGTAAATTCCCCTCTCACATATACCACCGACACGCCCTCTCCTGCGAGAACCATAGCCGCCATGGTAAAGGGTACGATGATGAACATCGCGGATGTGAGTCCGTCCCTTACGGTATGACAGAAGCCCTCGGAATTCCCCTCTGCCGAAAGCTTTGAAATTTTCGGGAAGGTGTAGTTGCATATGCTGTAGGTGAGGATTCCTGCAATCATCACGTAAATATTATTGGCGTAGTCGAAAAGGGACGCCGCCCCTGAAAGTCCGCCTGCCGCCGTAATCTTTGAAGCAAAATACTGTCCCACAATCACTCCCACGGGAGAAAGCCACGAGCCGACCATAATAGGCGGTGCCATTTTGAGAGCTCTGATAAGCGCCGGATTTTTAAAATCAAGCAGTGCCCGATAACGGAAGCCTATACGGTAAAGAGGTATAAGTAGCGTAAGCAGCTGAATCAGCCAGGAAAGAAGATACGCCACTCCCAAGCCGTATATCCCGTAGCTCCCGAGATGGGGGTTTATAAAAGCAAGATATAAAACCACGCCGCCGTTTGAAATGGCACTTATCATGGCAGGGGCGATAAAGGAGCCCTTTGACTGAAGCAATCCCACAAGGGTATATGCCGAGCCGGCAAAAATCACCATGGGGAACATGATTCTGGTAAGATTAACCGCAAGTACGTGCATTTCCGTGCTGAGTCCCGAAGCAATGACGGAAATTAAACCGTCAGCGAATATTATTCCGGCAAGGGCAAGAACTCCGCATATAATGGCGATAAAATTAAGGAATATACAAGCAAAATTGTCCGCCTCGGCATTTTTTCTCTCGCCGCTGTCCTTAAAGCTGTTATATACGGGAATGAAGCAGCCCAGAACCGCCGCCGCGAGAAGCATATCGAAAAAAGCAAGAGGAAGCTTCGATGCCGCCGTGAAAGCATTAGCCTCAGGGGAAGTACCGTAGGCACCTGCCTGCAGAACGCCTCTGAGCATTCCGAGAAGCTTCGCAATAACAGTCGCTCCCATCATGAGTCCGATGGTTTTTACAGCTCCCCCTTTTTGGGTTTTCTCACTATCCATCCCGAAGCCCCTCCTTTCAATCAATCCTCAAGCAAATCCGGCCTTAGCTCACGGGTTTTTTTAAGCGCCTCTTCCCTGCGCCATTTTTCTATGTTTGCATGATGCCCCGACAGAAGCACCTCCGGAACAACACGTCCGCGAAAATCATAAGGGCGAGTGTATTGCGGGTATTCAAGCATCCCCGAAGCGATGCTTTCATCCTGCCAGCAGCTCTCGTCCGGCAAAACTCCCTCAATCATGCGGCAAACGCAATCCACAAGCACGCAAGCGGGAAGCTCTCCTCCGGTGAGCACATAGTCGCCGATGGATATTTCCTCGTCCACAATTTCCTCAATAATTCGCTCGTCAACGCCCTCGTAGTGGCCGCAAAGGATAATTATGTTATCGTACTGTGTAAGCTCCTGCGCCTTTTTTTGAGTCAAAACCTTTCCTCTGGGGGACATATATATCACTCTTCTTTTCTTTTCGGGCGTATCATTGTCCACAATAGAGCGATAACAGCCGTATATAGGCACTGCGCTCATGAGCATTCCCATACCGCCGCCGTAAGGAGTATCGTCAACGCGCCTATGCTTGTTTTCGGAAAAATCCCGTATATTGTGGGTGCGGATTTCCACGAATCCCCCCTCCTGCGCCCGTCCGATTATACTTGAACCTAGGACAGAATCAACCACTTCGGGAAAGAGCGTCATTATGTCAAATCTCATTTTTCCCACCGCCTATAATCTCACCGCCGTCATCGAACATCCCGGGAATGGGGCAAAGATAAACGCCCCCCTCGTCAATGTGACCGATAAACTCGTCCACCATAGGTACAAGCACCTCGCTGCCGTCCTCACGCTTCACCGCAAAAAGGTCAGCGGCAGGGGCTTCCACAATATCCGCCAGCACCCCAAGCTTGTCCCCGCTTTTTTCATGGAAAACGGGAAGCCCGATTATGTCCGCAACAAAAACACGGGTTTCATCAATGGGAATATCCCGGCGGTCAGCATAAACCACTCGGTTTTTAAGCAGCGCTGCCGCCTCCATGGAGTCGATGCCCCAAAAATACATTAATGCACACCCTTTGTGGATTGACGCTTTTGTAACCTCAAGGGTGATATATTCTTCTTTTTTCTTATAGTAAAGGGTTTTTATTTGGCAGAGGGTTTCAACGTCATCGCACCAGGATTCTATCTTAAGCCCCCCACGGACTCCGTGAGTGTTTATTATTTTTCCACATTCAAGATATTTTTCCTGAGCCATAGGACACACCTCCGCTATTATAATTACTATTAAGGTATATTATATCATAAATTTACCATATATTCAATAAGATAAAGAAAATTTTTCTATATCTCCCCTCTGCCCTTGCTTTTATATGGGTTATATGATATAATATTTAGTGAAAAAATAAGGAAAGGATTGACAAGCATGAAAATTGTCACAGCTATAGATTCCTTCAAAGGGAGCCTTACTTCCCTTGAAGCAGGCAATGCCGCCGCTGAGGGCATAAAACGGGTTTATCCCGATGCCCAAGTGATTGTACGTCCCCTTGCGGACGGCGGTGAAGGTACCGCGGAAGCTCTCGCCATGGGTATCGGCGGCGAAATCCGCGAAATTACCGTTCACGATTCCCTCATGCGCAGGACAAAATGCAGATACTATAAATCCGATAAAGCAGCCGTAATCGAAATGGCTGTTGCTGCAGGCTTGCCTCAGCTTTCAAAAGAAGAGCGCAATCCCCTGAAGACCACCACCTATGGCGTAGGTGAAATAATCGCCGATGCACTCGCCCTTGGCTGCCGAGATTTTATAATCGGCATCGGCGGAAGTTCCACCAATGACGGCGGCACCGGTATGCTGACAGCCCTCGGCTTCCGCTTTTACAAAAAGGACGGCAGCCCCATCGCCCTCGGCGGCGAGGGACTCTCCGAGCTTGCGGAAATTGACGACTCCAATGTACTTCCTGCCATTAAAGAATCTCGTTTCAGAGTTGCCTGTGACGTTACAAACCCTCTCTGCGGAGAGCTTGGATGCAGCAAAATATACGCTCCTCAAAAGGGAGCAACCGAGGAAATGGTTAAAAACATGGACGGGTGGCTCATGAATTTTGCCAAAATTACAAAAGCCAAGTATCCCGGTGCCAACGGGGATTTTCCGGGCAGCGGCGCGGCCGGGGGAATGGGCTTTGCCCTCCGGGAATTTCTCGGCGGACAACTGATTTCGGGAATAAACTTAGTCCTTGATATCACCCGTCTTGAAAGCTATATTGCCGATGCGGATATAGTAATCACCGGCGAGGGCAGGCTTGACTCTCAAAGTGCCATGGGAAAGGCGCCCGTAGGTGTCGCAATGTTGGCGGAGAAATGCGGCAAGCCCTGCATTGCCTTTGCGGGAAGCGTAACCCGTGACGCGGTAGCCTGCAACGAAAAGGGCATCACAGCTTTCTTTCCCATCAGACGCACCATAACGACTCTTGAGGAAGCCCTCAACAAAGAAAATGCCCGCCGTGACCTTGCGGACACAGCGGAGCAGGTATTCAGGCTCATTAAGTTTTTCGGTCAAATTTAGTTTTGCATACGGGGCAGGTGATGGTCACATCCCCTCTGCCTTTAGGAACTCTCAGCGAATTTTTACAGCCTGGACAGCTAAAATAGCGGTGAGTACGCATATCTCGTATTTTACTGTACATAAGCTTAAACCACTTTACGATTTTCCGCCGGATGCCGAGAAATCTCTGATTCTCCATTCGGCGGTTTCCTATTTTACGGGAGAACATACGAAACAGCTCATACCCAAGAAGTCCATAAGACACTACCCACAAAATGCCTGAAGCAATATCGGATACTCCCCCCATCAACGAGGATGTCAAAGAGAGAACCAATGATACGATAACTATAAAATATCCAAGGCTGTCAACCCCATACCGTCCGAGGAAAAAACGAGCAATTTTTTCTCTAAAAATAAAGATCCCGCCTTTCTTTTTATTTCACCCGTATATTATACTACAATAATTCTTTTGATTCTATTACAATTCTTCAACAAAGAGTAAAATTTTCATTAAACCCTCAATGGCGGAGTGATGTTAAAAGGGCCGCCGCACATTTGCGGCAGCCCTCAAGCTTATTCTGTCATTATTACGCCGTACTTTTCAAGGTCATAGGGACAAACGGGAACACCGTATACGGAAACTCCGGCGTGAACCTTAACCCTCTCGGTAAATCCGGTAGAGCCTGCGATTCCAAGAGAATCGCCCTTAACAACCGAATCTCCCACCTTTACCGCCGTATTACCTAAATGGCAATACCAGCTCTTAAGTCCAAGGCCATGGTCTATAACCACAGTATGTCCGCTCAGGTCAAGATATCCCACGAATACCACCGTACCGTTGTTAATTGCAAGCACGTTTTTATTTATGCCTACAAGGTAGTCAACGCCCTGATGGCGATACCGTTCTCCTGTACCCGAAACGGTTACGTATCTGCCATAACCGATTCTGAGGGTTCCGCCGTCTACCGGCTCTCCGAATATACCGTCCCACAGCCTTGTGGACGATGTTTCTGCCACAATGGGAGCCATGGTTTCGTTAAAGAGTCTGAGGGTAGTTTCCGTTCTCGTCTGACTTGCGATGGATGCAGTGATCTCAAGAGTAGAATTTCCGTAAGTCTTTTGGGCAATGTCAAGATTCATCTCCTGAGTTACCTCGCCGTAGGAGCAAGTGAATTTGATGGTTTGCGCTCCCGCCGAGGTATCAATGCAATCATAGCTGACCGGCACAAGGGCACGAACGTATTTGCCATCTTTAAAGAAAGTGGGTGTAAATCCGATATCCGGCTCGCTTGTAAAGGTTATCGCCGCCGGGTCTTCCACGTTCTTCGCGGAAATAACCACAAATTCGCCCGGATCAATCTCCGTTTCGCCGAGATAGAATACGGCAGGAAGAAGTATCTTAGCCTTAAATTCATAGGTCGCCGAGCCGTATCTTGCTTTATCCTCCGATTCATACCATTTCGCGTCCACCAGAACGTCAATGGTCATTCCTTCCAGGTTAGCGTTGGCAATGTTGCTGTAATAATCATCGAAAATCACATTCCCGTTTTCCTTTATGGTCACGGTCAACATATCGGGCTCGGTTTCAAAAGAAAGGGCGAAAGCACCTTTCATCGGGTAAACGGTTTCTGTAGGTGCTGCCGATTTTATATCGTCAAGCTTTACATAATCGCCGCTATAAGTCTGATATACCCACTCCGCCGAGGTGGGGACTATTTCCGCTTCGGAAACGGTCATTTTCGGGAACGCCGTGGTGTCGTAAAGGCTGCGGGCATACTTGGTGGAAAGGAACGCCGCCGCATCTGCTTCCGCTATATGGTAAGCTTTGCCCTTTGCATCAGTAAAATACGCCTCGCCGGAGTTCTCGGAAAAATAGTATTTATAAACCTGCGTGCGGTCGTAGGTATAATAGGTAAATTCAAAATAATCGCTCTCTGAAAGCTGCTCCGGCAGGGATGGCTGTTCAATGGCGTTATTATTGATTTTTATAAAGCTTTTAATATCTGCCGCCGCTTCCTTTGAATCCGCCGACAGAGAGAAGCTGTTGCCGTCAAAATCCACGATATCAAGCTGTGTAACACTGCTTTCACTTATAGGTGCATATTGCGCGCCTATGTAACTGATGACCGCGACATAGGTCGGGATAAAGAGCGCCGCGATGCAAGCTACCAATGTCAATATGCTTTTTTGTTGTTTATTCATTATATATGACCGCCCTTCCGTAATTTTTCAATTCCGTTATAGCTATATTATACTATATTTTACGTCTAAGGTCAAGCATATTCCGAAATTTTGTAGAAAATTGATGATATTTATGCCAGCCCCCACAATAAAAACGAAACGCATCTCCTAATCAGTCGGAAATGCGTTTCTGTTTTTGCCTTGAGGCAATTTTTTACTTAAACAGTCTTTTGATTCTTTCTGCCGCTTCGCGTGTGCGCTCTCTGTCGCCGAAAGCGGTAAGGCGGAAGAAGCCTTCGCCCATCTCACCAAATCCGGCACCGGGAGTTCCCACAACATTCGCCTTGGTAAGAAGCATATCGAAAAACTCCCATGAACCCATGCCATTCGGGCATTTAAGCCAAATATACGGAGAGTTTACGCCGCCCGTGTACCAAATACCAAGTTCGTCAAGGGCCGCAGTGATGATTTTTGCGTTTTCTTTATAATAGTTGAGATTTTCCGCAATCTGCGCCCGTCCCTCGGGGGTAAATACTGCCGCCGCCGCTTTTTGAACGGGGTAGGAAACGCCGTTGAATTTGGTTGTCTGGCGGCGAAGCCACATTTTATTGAGTTTCATTCCGTCCGCTTCAAGCTCCATGGGAACTACCGTCCAACCGCAGCGCGTGCCCGTAAAGCCCGCGGTCTTGGAGAATGAACAGAACTCAATAGCGCAGGTTCTTGCACCCTCTATTTCGTATATGGAACGAACCAGCTCCTTTGTGGAAATAAAGGATTCGTACGCCGCGTCAAAGAGGATAACTGCATTTTTCTCATTGGCGTAATCCACCCATGCCTTAAGCTGTGCGTGATTATACGCCGCACCCGTGGGATTATTGGGCGAGCAGAGATAAATAATGTCTGCATCTACGTTATTATCGGGCATAGGGAGGAAGTTGTTTTCGGCTGTACCCTTCATATAGACGATATTTCTGCCGTCCATGGTGTTTGTGTCAACATACACGGGATAAACGGGGTCAGGAACGAGAACTGTGTTATCCTTTGCGAAAATGTCAAGGATATTTCCAAGGTCACTCTTAGCTCCGTCAGAAATGAAAATTTCATCCGGTGCCAGCTCCACGCCGTCCTCGGTGTGATAATAGTCCTTTATGGCGTCCTTAAGAAAAGAATGTCCCTGCTCGGGGCCGTAGCCCTTAAAGGTTTCCTTCTTGCCCATTTCATCGGAAGCGGCATGAAAAGCCTCAACCACAGCGGGGCAAAGAGGGAGAGTAACATCGCCGATGCCAAGACGGATAATATCCGCATCGGGATTTTCAGCCTTATAGGCAGCGGTTTTTTTAGCTATATCTGAGAAGAGGTAGCTTTCTTTCAGTTTTTTGTAATTATCATTGATTTTCATAGTTAAAAATCATCCTTTCCGAGTGTTTCGCGTTGTACTGATTATAACATATAAGGGAAAAAAAGTCAATGTTTTTGAGAAAAGAAAATATTTTATTAGGTCTTCCCTTTTGACTTTTACTTACTCCGCCCATGACAAGACTCTCAGATGAATTTCGGGCAAATGTTGACAAAAGGCAAATTTCGTAGTACAATGAAAATGCCAAACCATTGTTAAGAAAGAGGGTAATGTGGTGGATATAATAGAAAGATTAAATGTAATCCTCGAAAAGCACGGGTGGACTAAGTATAGACTTTCTAAAGAAAGCAAAATCCCCGAATCCACTCTGTCAAACATATTTCATCGAGGCACGGTTCCAACCATAGCAACATTACAAGCAATTTGTGAAACGATGAATATATCGCTTGCCGAGTTCTTTTCCGATGACCAGCAAGTTGCCATGACTCCCGAATTAAAAGAGTTTTATGAAGAATGGAGATATCTGTCCCCGGAAAAGAAGAAGCACCTACTTCAAACAATGAAATACATGAAATAAGAGTTTAGAACAAATTAAAAGCTGTTACATTTAAATGCAACAGCTTTTTTTGATTTATAACATTCATACCATAAGGTGCATAAGGCCGGTTTCTCTGTATCTTGCATCTGCAGCTCTCATGTTCGGAGAAGGCGGTGCTTGATAGCAGGGAACCCATCCAAAATGATATTTATCCGCATCCATAAGGGAATAGTCGCCGATACACTGTATTTCCCTCGGACTAAGATAGAAATGATATGTGCGGTGCTCCAAATAATCCAAAGAAAGGTAGTCTGTACGGAAGCTTTTCACAAAATCCGTCTGATTGTATATCACTTCGCGATTTTTGGATATTTCATCGACTGACAGAAACTTGTCCCCGTCCATATAAAAATTTCCCCATCTTGGATCGAAATAACTCCACTTTCCCTCAAGATATATTTCGTTTGTTACGTGTCCGCCTGCAACATGGAAAATGATTCTTCCGGGGATTCCCACAACTTCGCAAAGTCCGACCATAACCCGTGCTACCCTCTCACAGAACCATTCGCTTTTTTTAATAAGCTCTTCCTCGGTACCGCCAAAAAAATAATCAGCACCGTTTACTTCCTTGTGCATATCCCGTATATATGACAGAATAGCAAGCACCTTTTCCCGTTCAGTTTTGCAGTCCTTGCAAATCTCATCGGCAATCTTTTCAAGAACGGGACGTGTTCCGCGTATGTAACGTATCTTGGGAGGAGAATTTTTGTACAGATAATCATACGTTTCATCACACAGCAAAACATGGTTTGCCATTCTTTCAAACTCAACATTGTTTCCCCATGCAAATTTCATCCATTCCCAACAGGCGATATAACATTCACGTGCCATCCCCTCGAGTCTGTCTGCTATTTGCAGGCCTTTGTATTTTTCAATATCAATCATCTTTTTCACTACCCCTCCATCATTGTTTTTGGTTGAAAATACCGTCAATTTCTTGTTGAAATTGACGGTATTTCTTGGTGGACCATCTAGGACTCGAACCTAGGACCGACCGGTTATGAGCCGGTAGCTCTAACCAACTGAGCTAATGGTCCAAGTATCATTTTCGCCACAAGTTACATTATAGCACAAATCCCCCCATCTGTCAAGAGTTTTAGGTGTTTCTTTTCTGGTGGGCCATCTAGGACTCGAACCTAGGACCGACCGGTTATGAGCCGGTAGCTCTAACCAACTGAGCTAATGGCCCTTAGCTGTTGGTGCAACGGGATTATTATAACACCGCTTTCATCAATTGTCAA
>JAZNUF010000226.1:0-4702 GCA_045592185.1 Candidatus Flemingiibacterium sp. | reverse complement strand
AAGGTTTCGCCCTTGTAAATATCAAAGCTGGCATCCTTAACAGCCTTAACCGCCTTATCTCCCTTACCGAAGGTAATGTCTACATTTTTCAGAGAGAGCAGTATTTCTTTGCCGTTTTCGGCTATTGGGCCTTGTTCCGGCAGATATTTATGTCTTGATTTGTTTTCTTTTTTGTCAGCCATAATGCTCCCTCCTTTACATATTGTAGATTTTCATGAGCTTTTCGTGGATATCCTGAATAATTTCGGGCTTTTCCACCTTAGGAGCTCTTGGATCAAGCAGCCAAGTCTTCGCGTAATGTGTATCCGTTATGCGGAACATAGGCGGCTCTTTAAGGGTATCAAGCTTAATGCAGAATGGATTTCTCGGTGCAAAAGCATCCCCCACAATCTTATTGTAAAGGGACGGTGGTGTACCCGTGATGGAATACAGCTTGGTATTCCTCTGGGCAAGCTGAGGCAGGGATGACAGAAGTGCCCATGTATAGGGATGACGTGAGTCGTAAAATACTTCCTCAACCGTTCCGAGCTCAACAATCTGTCCTGCGTAAAGTACCGCCACACGGTCAGCAACATTCGCAACGACTCCAAGGTCATGAGTAATAAATACGATGGTGTAATTAAACTCCTTCTGCAAGTCCTTAAGGAGCTTAAGAATCTGCGCCTGAATGGTAACGTCAAGAGCCGTTGTAGGCTCATCGCAGATAAGAATTTTCGGTTGGCAGCAGAGTGCGATAGCTATGACGATTCTCTGGCGCATACCGCCCGAATATTGGAAAGGATAGTCGTCAAAACGCTTTTCGGCATTGGGAATACCAACCTTTTTCATAAGAATCAGCGCACGCTTCCTCGCCTCAATTTCGGAGCATTCCTGATGCTTCAAAATAATCGAGGTAATCTGCTTGCCGATGGTAACTATAGGGTTAAGGGACGTCATGGGGTCCTGGAATACCGTTGCGATTTTTCCGCCGCGGATTTTACTCCAGTCCTTACTGTACTTTATTTTCGACAGATTCAAAATGCAGGTTCCGTGGAGAGTGTCACCCTCCTCGTCAAGGTACTTAACGCGGAATACCACATTATCGAATACGGCGTTTCTCACCTGCTCCGAATCAAGGTTCTCCCCAAGCTCCATTGCTTTTTTCATAGCTTTCAGGAGGGCGTTATAGTATTCGAGCTTTTTCTTCACGCTGTATCTGCCAATGGAAAGAATGATTTCCTTGGCGATAATCACATTACGCGCTTTTGTTTCCTCGCTGATTTCACCTAATATAGCCTTGGCGTACTCAGCTTTGAGTTCAGCCATTTTTTCGTTATAGGCGGCTATATACTGGACATCGTTCTTAGCCTGTGCTCTATGAGCAGCGATTTTATCAGCTCTCGCCTTTTTCAGAGCCTTAATTTGCTCGTCAAGGTCGGCAATTTTAGCGGAAAGCTCCTTATAGAGTGCCTTTTCCTTAGAGGAATCCACCGTGAGCTTTTGGTTATAGGCTTCGGTACGAGCATAGGTAAGCTCTGCGATTTCCGTAGAAGTCTTTTCGTCCTCCTCCGTGCTTAGAGTTTCCCTCTGACGGCGTTCAGACTTAAGCTCAAGCATCTGACGGTAAATATCCGCCCCAAGCTCTAATTTGGAATAGGAATCAAGCTTTTTTATTGCCTTTACAATCAGACTCTTATCAATAGATTTAAGGGTAACATTTGTTTCGGACAGCTCCGGGTCGCTGAATATTATATCACCCTGGCTTATATATCCGTTGGCATCAAGCATACCGGCAAAGGTTTTTGTAAGCACCGATTTACCGGAACCGGATTCACCAACGATTGCCACGGATTCATTTTCATAAAGGTCAAGAGAAACTCCGCGAATAGCGGTAAGGGTTCTTCCGCGGACGCTGAACTTAACGTGAAGGTCGGAGATTGAAAGTAATTTTTTCTTTTCCATAATTCCGCCTCCTTACATATGTGTTCTCGGGTCTGATGCGTCACCGAGATTCTGTCCTACTACATAAAGCACCACTGTAATAATGGATGCTATGGCAACGGGGCTCCAGAATTCAAATTCCCAGCCGGGGGTTACCATGGCGGACTGTGCCGATTCAATAAGTCTGCCAAGGGACATATCCTTAAGTCCCATGCCGATGTATGAGAGGAACACCTCATAGGAGATATAGGACGGGATTTCCGTTGCCGCGAGAGTTACTATGACAGAGGTCATAAAGGGAAGAATGTTCTTAGTTGCGATACGGAAAATCGGCGTACCGAGGCAGCGGGACGCAAGGTTGTATTCTCTGTCACGGATGATGATAACCTGCGTTCTGATAAAGTAGGCAATGGCAAGCCATCCCGTTACGGTAAGAGCGAAAACCATAGGCCAAAAGCCTGCGGACATAATAAGCACAACAACCGAAATAAGCAACACATAAGGCACGTTTGCAACGATGTTGTATACCTCGGTCATGAACATATCGAATTTCTTGGAGAAGCCCCAAATCGCGCCCACCACTACGCCGAGAGTCATATTGATTACAGCGCATATGAGGGCAAGAGAAATTGATATGCTCGAGCCGTACCAAATGGAGTCAAAGGTAGACTGTCCCGATGCGCCCGAGCCGAGAATCCAACTTATATCAAAGCCGAAAAACTCAATAGCCGCCGAGGGTGACAGATGCTTTGAGCCGTCAACGCGAAGGTTTACATATGGGTCAACATCCGGGTTGTAGCCGCTTATCGCGGGGTAAATGTAGGTAAAAGCGATGATTATCGCCAAAATGGACAGTATTATTATATTGATTTTCTTTCTGAAGAAAACGCGGAATACAGAGTGCCAATAAGAGTATCTCGGAGCAGTAATCTTCTCTGAATCGAGGCTGTTGTTATCCATATGAGAAAACAGCTCTTCCTCGGACATATTAAATTCATCAAGGTTAATAAGTTGTTCGTTCATATGTATTACCTCTTCTTAGACACAAAGGAGATTCTCGGGTCAACAAGGGACATAAGAAGGTCTCCGAGGATAATTGAAACGACAGAAAGAAGTGCGTAGAACAAAGTTACGCCGACTATAACGCCGTTATCGTACTGTGCAATAGCGTTTGTGAGGAGTCGTCCCGCGCCGGGCACCGAGTAAACTCGCTCAGTAATAATCGCACCGACCATCGCTCCAAGCACGCTGCCGGGAATACCATGTACTATCGGTATAATCGCATTTTTAAGAATATGCTTTGAGAATATTTCTGTTTCGGAAAGTCCGCCTGCTCTCGCAAATTTTACATAATCCGAGTTCATTTGGTCAATCATGTAGCGGCGGAGCCACTTCATGAGGTTTGCGATAGAGGGGAGTGCAAGAGAAACGATGGGAAGCACATACATAAGCCAGCTTGAAGATTCCATGTCGAATGTACCGGGAAGTCCAAGACTTCCGCCGATTGCTTTAAACAGGAATATGTATGCAAGTGACGGTACAGCGATAATGAATATGATATAAACCGTACCGATTTTATCTATCAGCTTATCCTTTTTGAGCGCCATAATTGTTCCAAGCGGAATGGCAAAAAGATAAGCAAGGAAAACCGCGATAACGCCTATAACAAAGGAATATCCAATCTTTGAAAGTCCGTTTTTATAGGTGCTTACGCTGGTGTAATCGTCAATGAAACGAGTTTTGGTAACCGCCGTTCCTGCCTCAAAAGAGCCTGCTACATAGGTAGCGGAATGGAGGTTATCCGCAGATTCTTCACAAAGTCCCGATGGATATGTAATCGTAGACAATGCAAAAGAGCCCTGAGAATCATTCATAATATTGAATACATCAACATCTTTTTTGATGTTATAGGAGCTGCCAAGATTTATTGACAGAAGATTTTGATGTATAAAGGGGAACTGGGAATCAAAATACAACAGATATTTATGTTTTGTACCGTTACCCATAATTGCGGGAGAGAATTTTTCTCCGCCGTAAGCAGGGTCATATAAGGTAAAGGTAAGACCACGTTCACCTATGTCTTCCTTTACATAGTGTATATTATCAACGGAGAAAATCCCCGTAATATAGGAGAACAAACGGGTAGTAAGGGGAATGTCTTTATAGGCAAAAAGGCACGGCTTGCCGCCCTCTTTGTATTTTCTGCCCTGCAATTCCGCCGGGAGTCTTTCAACCTCATATCCCTGAGATTCGTAGTATTCGGTAAATTTATTTACGTATTCGGCGGAAATTTCGCTGTCTTCAGCGGCAGTATCGCCGAACTTAACCGCAGCGGCATAATCCTCCGAGGAAAGCTCCCCGGACTTTTGAAGCGCAACAAGGTAATCGGAAAACGGAACATAGTCAACGTATCCGAATTTCTCCCACTGCTGCATTTTATATGTTTCCTTGGCGTTGCTCTTCATCTTTGAATAGGCACTGTCGTTAGCAAATATCTGATTTCTGTCAAGGCAGGAGTATATCAGAAGCATTACAACGGCAACCACTATTACAACAGACAGAAGTCCACGCACCAAACGGCTTAATAAGTATTTCGTCATAGCAACTCTCTCATATTACCACAATAGGAGGATGAACCGAGGTCCATCCTCCACTGTGTCATTCTTTTAATTCAGACGATTAGCCCGTAACGATATTAATAAATACCGATGGAACGAACCATGTAGCCTGCATACTCGGGCTGGAAGGTATCAAGGTAGGTCTGAGGATCACCGTAGTCAGG
>JAZNUF010000225.1:0-2143 GCA_045592185.1 Candidatus Flemingiibacterium sp. | reverse complement strand
TCGAACATTACGACAAGGCGGCATATATGACAGCCGCGAAGCTTGGCGGACTTGTGGGCGTGTCGGAATCAACGGTGGTGCGCTTTGCCAACGAACTTGGTTTCGATGGCTATCCTGAGCTTCAACACTCCCTTCGTGAGCTCATTCGTATAAAGCTCACGACTCTCCAAAGAATTGAGATTACCAATGCCCGTATCGGTGATGCGGACCTGCTTGAAAAGGTACTCATGAGCGATATGGACAAAATAAAGCGCTCTCTTGAAGAAATTGACCGCGACAGCTTTAACCGCGCCGTTGACGCGCTGGTTTCTGCAAAGATGATTTACATTATCGGTATGCGTTCTTCCTCATCTGTAGCGGATTTCTTATTCTTTTACCTGAATTTGATTTTTCCTCATGTAAGACTGGTGCGTACCACCAGCGGCTCGGAGATTTTTGAGCAAATTTTGCGTATATCAGAAGATGATGTCATAATCGGAATCAGTTTTCCGCGATATTCAAAGCGAATAATAAACGCCCTCGAATATGCGAAAAGTCAATCTGCCCATGTGGTGGCAATCACCGACAGCGCATCATCGCCCATCGCCGCACACGCGGACGATTTGCTGCTTGCGAAAAGTGATATGGCGTCATTTGTGGATTCGCTTGTTGCTCCTTTGTCTATCATAAATGCCTTGATTGTGGCAATCGGAATGAAAAAACAGTCAGAGGTTGCCGCGACTTTTGAACGGCTTGAATCCATTTGGGATGAGTACGAGGTATATGACAAATCACATTCGGGCAACTGAAATTTGTTGCCGCGTACCTTGGTGCGCGGCAATTTTGCGAAAGGCTTGTATATTCGATGAAAAAAATAATTATAGTCGGCGGCGGTGCGGCGGGAATGACGGCGGCGATTTTTGCTTCAGGAGCGGGAGCTGAGGTTACTCTCATCGAGAGGAATCCAAGCCTTGGCAAGAAACTCCTTATAACCGGCAAAGGACGCTGCAATGTGACCAACAACAGCGATATTAATACTCATATTGACAATATTCCCACGAATCCCAGGTTCATGTACACCGCCCTCAATAATTTCCCACCCACAGACGTTATGGCGTTTTTTGAGGAGCTTGGAGTCCCGCTGAAAACCGAGCGAGGAAACAGAGTGTTTCCCAAGTCTGATAAAGCGGCGGATATTTGCGGTGCTCTGAAACGGCGTATTAATCGTCTTGGGGCTACAGTTGTAAACGCGCGCGTTTCTGATATCTTGAAAAATGAAAGCGGATTTTCGCTGATTGCCGATGGAAGAGAATATCATGCTGATTCGGTTATAATTACAACCGGAGGCGCATCCTATCCATTGACCGGCTCTACCGGTGACGGATATCGCTTTGCTGAAAAATTCGGCCACACCGTAATTTCGCCTAAACCTGCTCTTGTGCCTGTTGAGTGCTCGGATAAGTGGGTTAACGAGGCGATGGGGCTGTCCCTAAAAAATGTGACGTTGACCGTTCTTGACGGAGAAAAGGAAGTTTTCTTTGAGCAGGGAGAAATGCTGATTACCCACTTCGGCCTGTCTGGACCTCTCGTTTTGTCAGCCTCTTCTCACATGAAGGGACTTGGCTCTCGTACCTTTTGCCTTTCTATAGATTTGAAGCCGGCTCTCGATTTTGAAACCCTCGATAAACGGATTCAGAACGATTTTGCCAAAAATATTAACCGAGATTTCATCAATTCTCTTAGTGAACTTTTGCCGAGCAAGCTTATTCCCGTAATTGTAAAGCTTTCGGGAATCAATCCTCGTCAAAAGGTTAATTCTATTAGAAAAGAAGAACGTCATCGCCTTGTGACATTGCTGAAGGCTTTACCTTTGACGGCGACCAAATTCCGTCCCATTTCCGAGGCAATAATAACCTCGGGCGGCGTTTCCGTTAAGGAAATCTCCCCCAAAACTATGGAGTCTAAGCTTGTGCCCGGGCTATATTTTGCCGGGGAAGTTATTGACGTTGATGGGTATACCGGAGGATTTAATTTGCAGATTGCCTTTTCCACTGCACGCTTGGCGGCGGAATCTGCAGCTCTGTAAAATGCTGAAAGGATGATTAATTATGATTAGTATAGCTCTTGACGGCCCCGGGGGGGCAGGGAAAAGCTCCCTTGCCAA
>JAZNUF010000224.1:0-3304 GCA_045592185.1 Candidatus Flemingiibacterium sp. | reverse complement strand
ACCTCTTTTCTTGATTTTACGGCATAATTAAATTTATGAAAACAATACCTACATTATATTCTAACAAAAATTCCATGAAATGTCAAGTGTAAAGGTGCTTTTGTTACAATTTGAAAAGAAAAGCCGTGTAGTATAATTATAAAATGACTCAATATGCTTTTCGCAAAGTACGCGTATTCTTGCGTTGAGTGCAGTGCGCGTGAGCGCTGTTTATATACATTTTTGCATTTTTTGAATTATTTTTGCGTAACCTCTTGAAATTTTTCTTAGCCTATTATATAATATATTTTGGAACTTTTCAATAATCAACATTGCTTTTGTTTCACACAATATTGCTTTTCGTTAATATTCCAATGCTTTGCCTTACGGCGGGGAGAATTTGCGAATGTATAAATATCAAGGCTGTAACATGAATTTAGAGGTAGAAAAAAGCAGTTATAACGGCACAAGCATAAATTCCGAAACAAATTATGAACCCCACATACTTAAGGACAGTTCACAACCGTACATATTTCATTTTGGAAACGTTGACGCCATTCCCCATTGGCATGAAAATATTGAGCTTTTGTATTTCTACAAAAAAAGCAAGGTTATATGCGCAAGAGAAGAGCATTATGTAGACGAGGGCGATGTTGCGGTATTTGCTTCAAATGCCCTTCATAGCGTCCAATCACTGGGAGGTTTCCACGACTGTTTGATTGTTGACAGCTCATTTCTCAAAAAAAACGATATTGATATTTCTGACCTGAAATTTGAGACGGTTATCCGGAGCCAAGCTATATCGGAGCGCTTCTTGACAGTTGCGGAGGAAATCAGACGACTCAGTGCCTATGACGGCTTCGGTGCAGCAGCAGTTAAGGCTTCAATCCTTTCACTCATGGTAGAGCTTTGCCGCGGCTTCTCTCATGTGGGAGATGATGCCGAGGGCTGCAGCGAGGTGGTTAAGCGTGCCATCGGTTACATAAACGCTCACTATGGAAGGTATTTGACTATTAACCAGATAGCTGAAAGCGTAAATGTAAGTAAATATTATTTTTGCCGCAAGTTTCACAAAGAAACGGGTTATACGGTGATTCAGTACATAAACAATCTTCGCTGCAGAGAAGCGGAAAAGCTGCTTATAAAGGGAAAGTGTTCTGTTGGGGAAGCGGCGCGACTTTGCGGTTTTGAAAACCTTTCTTATTTTACCCGCACCTATAAAACCATAATAGGACATACTCCCACAAAGTCTAAAGAAACGTTAAAAAATAATTAATTTTTCATATAAAAGGAGATTTAATCATGAGAAAAAAAGTTCAAAAAACGGCAAAAAAGATGAAGGAGGCAAGAGTAAGCTTTTTCACTGATTTCAAGAATTTCATAACCAAGGGAAATGTTCTTGATCTTGCTGTGGCCGTTGTTGTCGGCGGCGCATTCAACGCTATCGTAAACGGACTCGTAAAAAACATTATCACCCCCGTACTTACTTATTTCACAAGCGGTGTAAGCATCAATGAGTGGAAATACGTTCTTCGCGAAGCGGTTCCTGCTACCGAAACCACAGCCGAGATAGCAGAAATTGCTATTTCATACGGACTCTGGATTCAGAGCATCATTGATTTCTTCATCATAGCTCTCTGCATTTTCACCGCGGTTCGTTTAATTCGTTCCGCAGAGCGTAAATTGAATGCAAAGGCACTGGCCGAAGCTGCAGAGGCCGAGGCAAAGAAGAAGGCCGAGGAAGATGCAAAGGCTGCTGCAGAAGCTGAAGCCGAGGCTGCAAAGGCTGCTGCCGCAAAGGCTGAAAAGGATGCCCTTTATGCAGTTATCAAGGAGCAGGCAGAGCTTCTCCGCGATATACGCGATTCTGTAAAGAAATAAATCCGACTATCTTTTGTGTTCTTCGGCAAATGAACCATTCTTCATGTAGGGGGCAATGTCCTCTTCACTTGGAATATAAATAAAAATAAATAGCTATATGGCTGGCGCAGAATTTTGGCGTTTACCATATAGCTGTTTTTTATATATTACGATTTTTGCCGGTAAAAATAATCGGGAACATTTTTTAGAAAGCTATTGACTTTAATTACTTTAAGTGGTATGATATCATTGAATAAGGTTTAGTTCCGTTATGATTAGTCATACATTGTTTTGGGAGGCTGTAAACTATGGAAAAGAAGTGGTACGATAATGCGGTGATGGTTAACCGTGACCCTTGTTGGTCGATTTATGGATTGGACGGCTCGTCTGCCGAAGCTTGCCGAAAGTCCGTTAAGGAAAACTTTTCGTATTTTGACGGAGCGGTTACCGATGTGCTTCTCGGACTTTTTGAGCAGACGGCACTTGTACCGAACAAGTACATAACCTGGCGCGGGGCTAAATATCTTCAAACGGTAGAAAACGGTATTCCCGTTGATTATAAAAACTGTGGCCAAGTAAACAGTCTTTACAAGTGCTTTGCCGAATATAATGTAGACGTGCCACAGATTTTTATTGATGAGGTGAAAAAGCTCGGTATACGCCCGTGGTTTACTTTCCGTATGAATGACGGACATTTTCACGAAGATGAAACTGCATGGATTCGCTCGGATATGCTATATGAGGAGGAGGCCGCAGGCCACACGCTCGGTGAAAAATATACATATCTGTCAAGGCATTATGATTTTAAATATCCCCGATACCGCACGGCTCTTTTAAATTATATGGGTGAGCTTCTTGAAAAGTATGATGTTTTTGGTATTGAACTTGATTTTATGCGCAATCCCTGCTGTCTTGATTACAGAGATAATCCCGATTGCCACAAAATTATGACCGAGTATATTCGCGAAGTCAGACGAACCGTAGATTTGGCTGAAAAGCGTGTTGGACACGATATTAAAATATCAATAAGAACTATGCGCTCTCACATGGATGCCCTTATAATGGGCTTTGATATCAAAACCATGGTGAATGAGGGACTTGTGGATGTGGTTGTCCCTACCCCTTGGTATACTCCTACGGATAGTGGGGTGCCTATCAGAGAATGGCGAGAGATTCTCGGCGACAATGTGGCTATCATGGGCGGCATTGAGGGGAATAATGTAAATCACACCGTGGGATTCCCTAAATATTCAAAGGCATATGCCGCATCTTTTTATGCGCAGGGTGCAGACGGTATTTATTTCAACAACCACGAATACAATACTGAGCGTTTTCACGAGGCATGGAAAATCAACCGTGACAGCTGCCTTGTCGGATATCGGGAATTTGCCGTAACACGCCAGGATTGGCTGTCGGTTTCCGACCGGAAATATGCACCGTTGCCTATAACTTTGGATGGTGAAGC
>JAZNUF010000223.1:0-1727 GCA_045592185.1 Candidatus Flemingiibacterium sp. | reverse complement strand
CCCGGAAACAGCTATCATGTGGGGGTTGTCCACAGCAAGGATTCTTTTTACGGCGAAACAAACCCCGAAACCATGCCTATAGCGCCTACTCTTATAAATAATTGGAACGCGTACATCTCTCTTGGATGCCTAACGTCCGAGATGGAGGGTGCTGCGATATTTTCTGTTGCCGCTGCCCGCGGCATCAAGGCAGGACTTGTGCTTCTTGCTATGTGGAATGTGGAAAGAAGTAAAAAAGGTCTTTCAAATCCGATTGTGAATGATACTGACAAAGCGATACGATGCGCAGTCGGTGCGGTAAAAAAACTTATTAAGAAGCGCGGCGGTGAATGATATGACTAAAATGATTTTTGTACGTCACGGTGAAAGCACCGGAAATCAGACGAGAAGATTTTACGGACACTATGACGGAGAGCTTACGGAACGCGGCAGAGAACAGGCAAGGCTCACGGCAGAATTTTTGAGAGATGTACAGATAGACGCAGCCTATGCCAGCGATCTGTGCCGTGCCTATGAAACGGGGAAAATAATTGCTGAGCCTCACGGAATTTCCGTTACGCCGTTAAGAGGGCTGCGCGAGATTTATGCAGGGGAGTGGGAGGCATTGCCTTTCGTGGAGATTCTTGATAAATATGCTGCGGATTTTGATTTGTGGATGAAAGACACGGTTAATTCGCGACCTACGGGCGGCGAGAGTGTTCGTGAGCTTGCAGAGCGCATAAGCAAAACTGTTTGGCAGATTGCCGAGGAGAATGACGGAAAAACTGTACTGATTGCTACACACGCTACCCCCATAAGGACACTTATACCCATATGGCAGGGAAAATCCATAGAAGCAGCTAACGATGTTAAATGGGTGGCGAATGCTTCTGTTTCTATCGTTAGTTATGACATTGCAGCACATACTGTAAGCGCAGAGGTTATTGGCGAGGCGTCATTTATGGGAGAGCTTGCAACAAGACTTCCGGAAAAGCTTGATTAAAGAAGAATAATAAAAATTGGGGCTTCGCTTTTGCGAAGCCCCAAAATTATCGTCAAATCAGTATGCAATACCCTGAGCTTTCATAGCGTCAGCAACTTTGAGGAAGCCGGCAATGTTAGCACCTGCAACCAGGTCGCCTTCCATACCGTATTCCTTTGCTGCCTTAACTGAGTTGTCGTAGATGTTTTTCATAATCTGCTTGAGTTTGGCGTCAACTTCTTCAGCAGTCCAGCTGTAGCGCATGGAGTTCTGGCTCATTTCAAGACCGGAAACCGCAACGCCGCCGGCATTTACTGCCTTAGAGGGAGCTACAACTACGCCGTTTGCCTTAAGGTAAGCAACAGCCTCGTTGGTGGTAGGCATATTGGAAACCTCAACATAGTACTTGAGTCCGTTTGCAACCATCGCCTTTGCGTCATCGATGTTAACCTCATTCTGAGTTGCACAAGGCATGATAACATCAACCTTTTCGCCCCAAGGCTTTTTGCCTGCAAAGAAAGGAACGCCAAATTTATCAGCGTAGTCCTGTACCTTGTTGCGGCAGGAAGCGCGCATTTCTACCATAAAGTTAATCTTTTCGGGAGTATTTACGCCGTCCTTATCGTATATGTAGCCGTCAGGACCGGAGATGGTAACAACCTTACCGCCGAGTTCGGTAATCTTCTGAACGGTACCCCAAGCAACGTTACCGAAGCCGGACACTGCGAAAGTCTAAGTCGGATCGTAGCCATGTCGTTCTGTGAGC
>JAZNUF010000222.1:0-1508 GCA_045592185.1 Candidatus Flemingiibacterium sp. | reverse complement strand
GGTCAGGTATGGGAGGCGGCTATGTTCGCGCCCCATTATAAGCTTGATAATCTTGCAATTTTTGTGGACTGGAACGGACTTCAGATAGACGGCGCTGTTGCGGACGTTATGAATCCCACTCCCATTGATGAGAAGTTTGCGGCATTCGGATGGAACGTAATTTCCATTGATGCTCACGACTTTGACGCTATTGAAAGTGCCGTTGAGGCAGCAAAGGCTTGTAAGGGTAAGCCTACCGCTATAATTGCAAAATCTACCAAGGGTAAAGGCGTTTCCTACATGGAAAATAACGTTTCATGGCACGGCGCAGCACCCAAGGCTGAGCAGTATGAGCAGGCGATTGCCGAGATTGATGCGGCACTTGCCGAGCTTAAGTAATGGACGGAGGTAAAGATAATGGCTGATAAAATTGCTACTCGTGAAGCGTATGGCGCGGCTCTTGCTGAGTTTGGCGCGAAATACGAAAAGTTAGTCGTTCTTGATGCTGACCTTGCAGCGGCTACAAAGACCGGCGTATTTAAGAAAGCTTTCCCCGACCGCTTTTTTGACTGCGGTATTGCCGAGGGAAATATGATGGTAGTTGCTGCTGGCCTTTCCACCACCGGCTTTATCCCCTTTGCAAGCACTTTTGCGATGTTTGCGGCAGGCAGAGCCTTTGAGCAGGTAAGAAATGCAATCGGTTATCCCCATCTTAACGTAAAGATTGGCGCAACTCACGGCGGTATCTCCGTTGGTGAGGACGGTGCAACCCACCAATGCCTTGAAGATTTTGGAACTATGCGTACTATTCCCGGCATGGTTGTTATGCAGCCTGCGGACGCGGTTGAAGCACGCCTTATGGTTGAAGCGGCAATCAAGCACGTAGGTCCTTGCTATATGCGTTTCGGACGTTATGCTGTTCCGACCTTGTTCGGCGATGATTACAAGTTTGAGCTTGGCAAGGGTGTCGTAATGGCAGACGGTAAGGATGTAACTCTTGTTGCAACCGGACTTATGGTTGAACAAGCTCTTGTGGCACGTGAACTCCTTGCTGCTGAGGGTATTTCAGCGAGAGTGGTTAATATCCATACGATTAAGCCTCTCGATTCTGAACTTATTACAAAGTGTGCCGCTGAAACCGGAGCTATCGTTACCTGCGAGGAGCACAACATAATCGGCGGACTTGGCTCTGCTGTAAGCGAGTGTGTATGCGAAGCACGTCCCGTTCCCGTTATTAAGGTAGGCGTTGAAGATAAATTCGGACGTTCCGGAAAAGTTCCGCCCCTTTTGGAAATGTATGGACTTACCGCGGCTAACATTGCCTCTAAAGCAAAGGCTGCAATTAAGCTTAAGTAATTCAAAATTTGATACCGTGAAATCTCATGTGGGGTTTCACGGTATTTTTTGCTTTGACGGTAAAGAATAATTGAAATATTCATAAATCTGTGATATACTATACTTATAACGAAAGCATGGGGGGATATTCAATGAAGGTAATAGTAACGGATGTACGATACCGTATGAGCTTG
>JAZNUF010000221.1:0-3457 GCA_045592185.1 Candidatus Flemingiibacterium sp. | reverse complement strand
GGCGAGCATTTCTGCGGTAATGGGCTTGTTTGAAAAGCCGCGGTTGAGAAAGACAATCAGGCAGAAAAGGAGGGTAATTATACCAAAATAGATGGG
Organism: Candidatus Flemingiibacterium sp.; assembly: GCA_045592185.1. Classification (GTDB taxonomy): domain Bacteria; phylum Bacillota; class Clostridia; order Oscillospirales; family CAG-272; genus Flemingiibacterium. Next base: position 3,361 of record JAZNUF010000221.1, on the reverse strand, counting down.
CATGATTATGCTGTACCCAAGCCTTGCCTTCTCCTCAAGGGAAATTACCGATTCATATAAAACAAACGCCGCTAAGGTAGAGAAAAGGATTATAAGGGCGCGCTTCACGCAAAACTTTTTCTTGGGAGCAGACTCGGAAGTAAGCGTGATTGATGTTTCCGGCTGTTTTTTCTTTTTTTTCTTTGCCAAGGCACGTTCTCCTTTCAAAAGAGAGGATTCTTTATTGGATTCTTATTGCCCCGAAAGGTCGTACTCTGAGAACGGTGGTTGCTCCGTCACCGAAGGCTTTGTCCATGACAGAGCGAAGTGCCGGGACGTCCTCTTTCTTTACGAACAGCTGAATTGTGCCCGCAAAGCCGCCGCCATGCACACGAAAAGCGGCCTTTTTGCCCCTGAGGGCGGTTTCGGCAAGACACAAAGCCAAAGACAAGCCTTGCTCCTCTGTGTTTTTTACAGTGTATACATTCTGCAGATACTTAAAGCTGGAGCTGCCGGAGTCCATCACTCCGCTGAAGAACCCATCTATATCTCCGTTTTTCAGTGCGGTTGTTTGTGCGGTGACACGCTCGTTTTCGTTTTTGTAATGAATAGCGCGCATAATTGCACGGTCGCCTGCAAATCGGCGCAGCTCGGGGATGTTTCCCAAAATAGAGGAAAGCTCTACCTCTCTGAGAACAGACTCCCCGAAAAATGATGCGATTTTTTTCATTTCAGCAGGTACAGAGGCGTAATCCTCGTTCAGGTCCGCATGGCTTCCGCCAGTGTTGACTATGCACAGATTATACCCCGCAGAAGAAAGGTCAAAGGTAAGCCTTTCGATTATCGGTTCGGTCGGATTTTTAAAATCAATGGCAACAAATCCGCCTGCGGCACAGGCAACCTGGTCCATAAGACCGCTTGGCTTGCCGAAATATACATTTTCTGCGTACTGCGCTATTTTTGCGATTTCTGTGTTATCTATCATGCCGTCATTGTAGAAACCGTTAAGAATAAGGCCCACCATATCCTCAAAGGCTGCCGAGGAGGATAATCCCGAGCCTTTGAAAACATTCGATGTGGTATAAGCATCATAACCGCCGATTTTGTATCCGGATTTTAAAAATCCGCCGCACATACCGGAAATAATGGCTCCGGACGTGTAGTATAAGCTTTTGTCAACCTTCGGGCTTGAAATGTCTACCGTGTCAATGGGAAAGCCCTCGGATTTCATGTTAATGAACATATCTTCTCTGGGGGAGGCTACTGCGATGATATCAAGATTTACTGACGCTGCAAGGACTTTTCCGCAGTTGTGGTCGGTGTGATTTCCTGAAATCTCACTTCTGCCTGCCACCGAGAAGAGAGAGAGCTGTCTGTCCTCGCCAAAAAGGGACGAGAATTCATTAACAGCCTTTATGTATCTGACCTTTTGACTGTCAATGTTTTCTTCTCCGTAAAGCTTTGCGAAGATGGCGGAATATGTATCGCCCTTAATGGCGGTAATGAGTTCTTTTGCGTTCATAACTGAATCTCCATTTATAATTGATATTTTTTCGCGGCAAGCCTTGCCAGGTTAAGAGCGTTTGTGGCGGAAACATGACGGATATAGTCCCTCGTGGAGGAGCTTCCCAAATTAAGGCGGCGCACCTCCTCGAATTTGTCGGAGGATACGGCGATATATACCGTTCCTACGGGCTTTTCTTCGGTTCCTCCGCCAGGACCTGCAATGCCCGTTGAGGAGATGCCAATATCGCTCTTAAAAAGCTTGCGGACACCTCTTGCCATGGCAAGAGCAACCTCCTCGGAAACCGCCCCTTTTTCTTCAAGTATTTCATGGGGAACATCAACAAACTGTTCCTTTATGCGGTTTGCATAGGTGACAATACTGCCGTCAAGCACGGCACTTGCACCGGAAATGTCGGTAATGCGCTTGGCAATATATCCTCCCGTGCAGGATTCTGCGGCGGAGATGGTCAAACGGCGGCGGATAAGCTCTGAAACCACCAGCTTTTCCATGGGATAAGCGTCCACACCGTAAATATATTCGCCCACCGGGGAATTTTCGATTTTTTTAATGGCTTCATCGCAAAGGGGAATACATTCCTCCTCGGTTTTGCCCGATGCGGTAACCCGAAGAAGCACTTCACCATCCTTGGCGTATGGGGCAATGGTCGGGTTTTCGGAGCTCTGCATAAGCTCTCGGAGGATGTTTTCCACATGAGATTCGCCCATACCCAGAATATTGACGTTTTTCGAGAAGAAAATTTTATCGGAAAACTTCTTAAGATAAGGCTCTACCTGCTCGCGGAACATAGGCTCAAGCTCTCTCGGCGGCCCGGGGAGGAGAATCAGCACCTTTCCCGATTCCTCGTCCTCAATGGCAAGGCCGGGGGCTGTGCCGTAGTCGTTTCTGAAAACCACCGCGCCCTCGGGCATATAAGCCTGCTTTTTGTTATTTTCGGTAACCTCTCTGCCGCGGGCTTTGAAACGTGCCGTAAGGCGTTCAAGGCTTTCTTCATGGAGGTGCATTTCGCGTCCCATAAGCTTTGCGGCGGTTTCTTTTGTCAGGTCGTCATAAGTGGGGCCGAGTCCACCGGTTAAAATCACAAGGTCACTTCTTGAAAGAGAAAGACGGAGTGCGGCGGTCAGTCTTTCGGGATTGTCGCCCACCGCCGATTGATAGTACATATTGATACCGAGGGCGGCAAGACGTTTTGAGATATAAGCCGCATCGGTGTTAACGATATCTCCGAGAAGCAGTTCTGTGCCCACGGAGAGGATTTCTGATTTTTCAATTTTTATCATGATAGCATCCCGATAATATTTTTAATTACAAAAATAGCAAAAAGGTGAAGGGGGTAGAAAAGGTAGAAAGCGTATTTAAACTTAAATTTGCCTCTCTCGCCGTTGTAAAAGGCAAGGGGGATGAGAGCCAGCAGAGAATACTGCTGTATCATGCCGGAGGCACGACAAAGCAGGGCGAGTCCGAAGGCGAAGAATAGGAATTTATGTTCCTTCTTTTTCGGAATGAAGGCAAATATGGGAAGGATAGTTCCCCAGAAGCCGTAATCAAAGTGAATTCCCAAAGGCGGAAAAGCCTTTGCCGACAAAAGAAACAGAAGCCCCACAAGGATAACGGGCAGGGCAATGAATCTCTTGTCTTTCATGGCAAACTCGGTTATATAAATGAGCAGGATTGACACCGAAAAGGTCAAGAGAATATTAAGTTTAAGTCCGCCGCCAACGAACATATACGCGGCTTGGCAGAAAACGCCCAGAAGAAACACCTCAAGAAAATGACGGAGCTTGTTTTTGGTATAATGGCAACCCTCTGCGATGAGGTAAGCAAATATAGGCATCGCCAACCGACCGATAATGCGCA
>JAZNUF010000220.1:0-3083 GCA_045592185.1 Candidatus Flemingiibacterium sp. | reverse complement strand
ACGCAGATATTTACAAATACTGCAACGATAAGAATAGCGGCGTGGGCAACAGATTCAAGCTTTTTTCTTACTATTGCATGTATTATCGTTGAAATCATAATAATGAAATAGCCCATCAGATAGAAGAGGTATAAACAGTGCCAGGAACCATACTCTTTGTTAAGCACGGCACCTCCGCTTATACTTTCAAGGGTGACGGATTTGTAGTAAATATCAAGATATCCGGGACTTGCCGCAACAATAAAGACAATAACCGAAATTAAAGCAAGAATACAGGGTGTCCATTTTTTGTAGCTGAGTCCGGAAATGTTCATAATTATCATAATCATCGACAAAGGCAGAAAAACGGAACCGAGATAGGCTATTCTGTTCGCCCAAAGAGCCATTTCCAATGTTTTGGAAACAGAGAGCAACAGGTATCCGATGTTCACGATAAATACCGATGTGAAAAGAATAAAAAACCATATTTCCCTTTTTTTAATCAGATAAAGATACCCAATCAGCATAAGCAACGACAACAAGCATGTTGCCATATAGATGGTAGAGATGCTTGTTGATTTATAGCCTATAGAGCCACAACCGGATAGCGTTAACAGCACAAACGGTATCAACGAAGCAACTGGACATATTTTCTTCATACAACATCCCCTCAATAGCTTTTGAAAAGCCGCAACAGTCGTATTTTCGCAAACCCTACACTTTCCCCCACACTTTTTAAAGAGAAATCCGGATTTCCCACACTTAATTTTTAAAAAAGTGTGGGGACTTTTTACGAGCTTAATAGTATAATTTAATTGCAAGTCAAGCAAGGAGGGTATAAGCAGCTTGCCGATGTTTTGAGATTTTCACGGTGCTCCCCTATATACAGTGATTAATACTGCTGGATATAACATTCTGCCGACGCGCCAACGAAAACAGATGTCGCCCTTGAAATCTTATTTATATTTTATCACAAAAAGATGCTTCGGTCAATCTTTTGGGAAAACTTTCAATCAAAAGCCGAAAGAGCGGTACCGTTCTTTCGGCTTTTGTGACATTAACGGCTACGGTGCAAAGCAACACCCTGTATCTGTGTAATTTAATTATGAAATGGGGAAGAAGTATGGATACAATTCAAAACTATAAATGCCCTTGTTGTACGGCTCCTCTTGTGTTTGATGCCGAAACGCAGAATTTGATATGTGAGTCTTGCGACAATACATTTCCGCTTGAAACCTTACGGCAGATGGAAGAAGGAAATGATGCCTCCGGCGGTACCTCAAAATATGATTGGGAAACCTATACGCCGAGAGATTATGAGGATACAAACGAGGTTACGCTTTCAAACTATTCCTGTCCGTCCTGCGGAGCGGAAATTTCGGGAGATGACACGCTTGGTTCCACGGTTTGCCCGTATTGCGGCAATTCCACAATTGTAAAGGGACAGTTTGAAGGAACGCTCAAGCCTGATTACATAATTCCGTTTAAGCTGAATAAAAAAGCTGCAATGGAAGCGTTTGAAGGCGATTTCAAAAACGCACCGTTTTTGCCGGACAGCTTTAAAAACAAGAAGAAAATTGAAGAGATGGCGGGCGTGTATGTTGCGTTCTGGATGTTTGACTGTGACTGTGATGCGGCAGTCAGCTACAATGCAGAAAAGGTAACTGCATGGAGCGATGCAAATTACAACTACACAAAAACAGACTATTTCAGGTTATTCAGAAGCGGAAGTGTTGGCTTTGCCAATATTCCGGTAGATGCATCACAGAAAACAGACGACGCCTATATGGAAGCGATAGAACCGTACAATTATGATGATGCCGTCGTATTTAACGGAGCGTATCTTTCGGGATATTTAGCCGACAAATATGATGTATCGGCAGAGGAAAGCATTGACCGAGCCAATGAACGTGTAAAAAACTCAACCATTGAAGTATTCAATGATACCACAAATCGATATACGACAGTTATTCCGGAAAATTCAAGGGTCAGCTTTTCCAACGGTAAGATAAGATACTCTCTGCTTCCGGTATGGATGCTCAACATTAAGTATATGGATAAAATGTATAAGTTTATGGTAAACGGGCAGACAGGGAAGGTCGTCGGCGAATATCCTGTTGACAACGGAAAAAAGTGGAAGTATTTCGGAAAGATTGCAGGAATTGGCTACATAGTGGCTGCTGTTGTTGCATATATGCTTCTGCATTAGGGGGGATAATTATGAAAAAAATTTTTTCTCGCATATTTTTACTGCTGATTTCCTTAACGCTTGTTGTTCCTGCCTTTGCAGAGTTTGAAAATCCGCCGATTGTAGATGAGGCGGGATATCTTATGCAGTCGGAGCTTACAGAGCTTTCGGAAAAGCTTGACCTTGTCCGTGAAAAATACAGCTTTGAAGTGGCAATTTATACCGAAAGCGATATGACAAGCGATACAGCCGAAGCAAGCGCAGATGACATTTACGATTACAGCGGCTACGGCGCGGGCGAAAATGATGACGGCATTATGCTTTACATTTGCTCGGACACCCGTGAATATCATTTCACAACGCACGGCAAGGGGCGTGAGTTTTTCAATTCAAACGGACTTGTATATCTGGAAAGTAAAGTTGTTCCGCATCTTTCGGAAAATGATTATTATGAGGCGTTTGAAGCATATATAGAAGCCTCCGAAGAACTTTTGGAAATGGCAAAAGCCGGAACTCCTTACAACAAAAAGAGCTATAGCATAAAATATATAATCACTGTTATTGTTTTGTGCCTTTTAATTCCGCTGTTGGTTGCGTTTCTTAAGATGAAAAAGAAGCTCAATAAAATGAAAACAGCAAGAGAAAATGATTATGCGGCAAATTACGTAAAGCCCGGAAGTATGAATATAACAACCTCAAGAGACCTATTCCTGTATTCGCATATCACGAAAACGGAAAAGGCGAAATCAAGCTCGGGAACACATACTTCCTCCTCTGGCAGAACCCACGGCGGACGTGGCGGAAGTTTTTAGGAGGTAGAAAATGAAAAGAATACTATCAGTTATTTTATGCATAACAATGATTTTAAGCTTGACATCTGTTGCATTTGCAGAGCATTATTCCAACTTTACCGATG